>JBBRXR010000379.1:0-2617 GCA_038238485.1 Elusimicrobiota bacterium
AGCGCGTCGTGCAGACGATCATGCGCGACGTCACCGATCTCAAACTTTCGACGCAAAAAGAACGGGACCTCCAGCACCAGCTGACGCGAAGCGAACGGCTCTCAAGCATCGGCCGGCTCGCTGCGAGCGTCGCGCATGAGTTGAAGAACCCGCTCGGCGCCATTCGAAACGCGATCTACTACATCCGCAACGCGCTCGGTACCAACCCAATCCTCGATACAGATCCGCATCTGCGCGACATCATGAAGCTGGCCGAGGGTGAAGTAGATTCCGCCGTAGTCATCATCGGCGAGTTGCTCGACTTCTCGCGCGTCGTCCAGCTCGTCACGCGGCGCACGTCGATCAACGAGCTTCTCGAAAAGCTTCCGAACATCGTCCTGATCCCTGATAACGTGGAGGTCGTGTGGGATCTCGACCTCACGCTGCCCTCGGCCATGGTCGACCCGGATCGGCTCAACCAGGTTTTCTGCAACCTCGCGAACAACGCGGTTCAGGCGATGCCGCAGGGCGGGAAGCTGACAATCCGCACGCACTTCATCGTCGAGACGGGCGACGACGATGACAAAGGACGCGACATGATCGGCGTTGAAATTGAGGACAGCGGCGTCGGCATCGAGCCGCATCATCTTTCTAAAGTTTTTGAACCGCTGTTCACCACGAAGGCCCGCGGAACGGGCCTTGGCCTCGCAATCTCGAGAAACATTGTCGAGAAGCATGGCGGGGTGATCCTGGTGCGCAGTCAGATAGGCAAGGGAACGAGCTTCACGGTTAAGCTTCCCGTGAAACCGCCCGAAGATGGAGGAGAACCGTCATGAGCAACGATCGCATTCTGCTGGTCGACGATAATAAGGGCCAGCGATTGACCCTGGAAAGTATCCTCAAAAGCTCCGGCTTCCAGGTGACCGCCGCTGATTGCGGGCAGGCCGCCCTGGCGGCGGCGGAAAAACAGGATTTTGCCGCCGCCCTCCTCGATATCAAAATGCCGGACCTTACCGGCATCGACGTTCTCAAGGTCCTTAAGGCCAACCGGCCCGGCATGACCGTGATCATGATGACCGGCTACGCGGAGACCGAATACGCGATCGAGGCGCTCAACGCGGGCGCGTCGGCTTACCTGCTGAAACCGGCGAACATCGAGCAGATCAAGATCCTCCTCAAGCAGGCGATCGAGCACCAGCGGCTCACGGAGGAGAACCAGGCCATGTCCATCGCCCTGCGCGAATGGGCGGGCAAGCTCGAAGAGAAAGTTCAGGACCGCACCAAGCAGCTCATCGATGCGCACAAGAGCACGATGCACATCTATCAGGAACTCAAGAAAAATTTTGAATCCACGCTTGAAGTGCTGTCCATCGCCATCGACCAGCGGGACCCACTCACGGCGAGCCATTCGTTCCGCGTGACGCAATACGCGCTCGAAATCGGCAAGAAGATGGGGCTGGGTGAAACAGATCTCGAGAAGCTTCGCTACGCGGGGCTCATGCACGACCTCGGAAAGATTGAAATCAAGGAAGAGATTCTCCAGAAGGAAGGGTCGCTGACCAGCGACGAGTACCGAGAAATCCAGACGCACGCGCACGGCACGTTTCAGCTTCTCTCCAAATTCAAGTTCAAGCGCGACTTGAAAGACGTACCGGAGATCGCGTCAAGCCATCATGAGCGCTTCGACGGAAACGGCTACCCGAAGAAGCTCAGCGGGCAGGACATTCCGATCCTCGCGCGCGTGCTCGCGGTGGCCGACGTGCTGGACGCCATCACCTCGAAACGCCACTACCGCAGCGCCATGCCTATCGACAATGCCTTGGGGATCGTCAAACGCGAGGCAGGCGGGCATTTTGACCCGGTCTGCACGGAGGCGCTCTTCCGCGTGACGGTCGCGGAGTTCATCAAGATCCACATGGCCGACTATCTTGAGCACCTTGAGGCGACCGATCTTATGAGCTTCGAGCCGTACACGCTCGGCGATCTTCTTTCGGGCTGCCCGTCGCCCACGCCGGAGCAGCTCGAGATGCTGAAGAGATTCCATCGCTACTATCAGGGGTCCGCTCCGGCGAACCTCAAGGGAATCGTCCCTGAAGCCATGAAGTTCGGCGACGATCATGCCCCGGCGGCAAACTGCTAAAATCCTCCCTTCAAATTCCGAGGGAGGTCTCATGCCTGTTCAACAAAGTCTTGTTCTCATCAAACCCGATGCCATGAAGAGAAATCTCATGGGCCCGGTTCTCGCCAAGCTCGACGAAATCAAACTCACGATGGTGGCCGCGCGCCTCGTGAAGGTCAGCGACAAGCTCGCCAACGACCACTACGTCGATCACGTCGGCAAGCCGTTTTTCCCGCAGCTCGTGGAATACATCACCGGCCGCCTTCACGGCGGAGACATGCCGGTTCTCGCGATGGTCCTCGAAGGTGAAGACGCGATCGCGAAGATTCGCGCGCTCGGCGGAAACACCAACCCCGAGAAGGCCGAGCCCAACACCGTTCGCGGCATGTTCGGCCGCATCACCACTGCCGGCGTCTTCGAAAACGTGCTGCACGCGTCCGCGAACCCGATGGAAGCGGAGCGGGAAGTGAAGCTCTGGTTCAAGTCCGACGAGATCCTCAGCCGCAAGGCCGTCACCGC
>JBBRXR010000380.1:0-2611 GCA_038238485.1 Elusimicrobiota bacterium
ATGGTCAACCGCGAGCAAATTGACCAGGTTCGTGCCGGTGTCGACATCGTGGAAGTCATCCGTGAATATGTCCCGTCCCTGAAGTCGGCGGGGCGTTCGGTGAAAGGGCTTTGCCCTTTCCACAGTGAAAAGTCGGCGTCGTTCCACGTGCATCCGGAGAAGGGCCTCTACAAGTGTTTCGGATGCGGCGAGGCGGGCGACGTGATCGCCTTCGTCGTGAAGATGGAGCAGGTCGGCTTTTCGGATGCGCTTCAGATGCTCGCCGATCGCGCCGGCATCCGGCTCGTGCGGGACATTCAGGCCAAGCCGGAAGTCGAGGGGATTCGGGAAAAGCTTTTCCGCGTGCTGGAGTCGGCGCGCGGGTTGTACGAGCAGCAGTTGTGGGACGAGCGGACGGGCCAGACGGCGAGAGCGTATCTGGACGGCCGCGGAATCCGGGAAGACACGTCGCGCTGGTTCCGTCTGGGCTTCGCGCCGTCGGGCGGCAACGCGGTCTTCGAGCAGCTCGTGAAGAAAGGTTTCAGCATCGAGCTCTGCCAGCAGGCGGGGCTCGCCAGCCGGTCGGCCGCGGGTCGCTTTTACGACCCGATGTTCGGGCGCCTGGTGTTTCCGATCCTTGACAGTTTTGGGCACGTCATCGGGTTTGGTGGGCGCGTCCTGCCGGCCGGAAAGCGTTCCGTCCTCGGCGGCGAAGGTTCCACCGACGAAGGGCCGAAATATTTGAACTCGCCGGATTCGCCGGTGTTTTCAAAGGGGAAGTCCCTCTACGGTCTCTCCCAGGCCAAGTCGAATATTCTGACCGCGCGGTCCGTCATCATTTTAGAAGGCTACATGGACGTCATCGGCGTCCATCAGGGCGGGGTTCAGACGGCGGTGGCCACGCTCGGAACGGCCTTCACACGCGATCACGCGAAGCTTCTTAAACGATACGCGGACGAGACCATCGCCTTCTTCGATCCGGACGAAGCCGGGCAGAAGGCGGCGATGCGAAGTCTGGAGCCAATGCTGCAGGAAGGATTTTTTCCGCGGGTGGTTCTGACCACGGACACGGGCGACCCGGATGAGATTATCCAGGAAAAAGGCCGGGAGTATTTCGAGTCTCTGATCAAGGCCGCGCCGGATTTCGTTGATTTCGCCCTGCAGGCGCTGAAAGGCAGCGACGCGGGATTGCAGCACCGCTCCCAGGTCGGGGCGCAGTTGGTAGGGCTGGTGTCTCAAAGCCCGAATGAAATTTTGAAGTCGGAGTGGCTGGCGCGGATCGGTCGCGGCCTCGATCTCCGGGTGGAATCGCTGCAGAAGGAATTGGGACGGAGCGCGCCACCGCCGCAGCCGGTGTCACGGCCGCTTGACGCGCCGAAGCGAAAAGCGCTGCCGACGGCCGAAGAAGAGTACTTTCAGTTGCTGATCAATCACCCGGAATTGCCGGGCTTCTCGCTGACAGCGGACGATTTCGAAGGCGCGCGAGACCGGAAGTTGATGGAAATTTTAAACGAGCAGCGCTCGCGGAACAAAGTGTCCGCGGCCGCGGCGTCCGATGAGCTCGGTGACGAGCATCGGGAATGGCTTCTCTCGCTGTCGACCGAAGACCGGGAGTACTCGGAACCGGCGGAGCGCGAGGCCCAGCTGGCCCTGGACGTGCGTCTCAAGCGTCGACGGGAAAAGCTGGAAGCGTTGAAGGTCCGTATTCAGAGCGGCAATGCGACGCAGCAGGAAACGGCCGATTACTTGGAAATTTTGAAGCAGGTCAAAGGCTCTCAGGCGCGCACAGCGCCTCTCATTAGTTAACGAAGGAGTGGGTTCGAACATGATTCAAGACCACAATAAGTCCATCATCGATAACGACGTCCTGATGAAGGGACTCATCAGCCAGGGCAAAGAGGCCGGATACATCACGTATGAGGAAATCATGCGCCGGCTCCCTGAGAACACCACTCCCGAAGATCTCGACACCTTCTTCGGCCAGCTGGAGGAAATGGGCATCCAGGTCCTCGAGTCGGAGGAGACCGGTCGAGCCAAGCCCGAAGCGCCGGAAGGCGAGAAGCCGCCGGAAGTCGAGCTCGACACCCAGAATTCCATCCGCATGTACCTCTCTGAGATGGGTCGCGTTCCGCTGCTCACCCGCGAAGAAGAGGTCAACCTTTCCCGCAATATCAAGGAACACGAGAAAGAGCTCCGGCTCCTCGTGCTCCAGTCGCCGATCACGCTCCGTGAAATCTCCAACTGGGAAACCTTGCTTGAACAGCAGGAAATGACGCCCAAGGAACTGATGCCGCGCGGTCGCAAGACGTCGGCCGAGCTCTCGCGGATGCGCGCGAAGGTGAAGGTCGTCGCGCACGCCATTCAGAAGAGCGAAAAAATTATCAACGCCATCACCGAGAAGCTTCTTGAGGCGGCCATGCCGATCAAGGAGAAGGCGAAGCTCCAGCTCAAGCTCGACGCCGAGAGCCGCGAGATTGTCAACCGGATCATCAGCCTTAACCTGAACCAGGACAAGATCAAGCGCCTCACGAACAAGATCAAGACGATCGCCGCCAAGATCCGCGAGTGCGAAGACGAGCTTTCGCGCTACGAAAAGCGCCTCAACATTCCCTACAACGAGCTCCAGGTCATC
>JBBRXR010000381.1:0-2605 GCA_038238485.1 Elusimicrobiota bacterium
AACACGCCGTTTGGCTGGAAGGTTTGTTGTAGTCTCTCGCCATTACTATTAATGAGGAGCCAACATGAAGGCTGTAATTTTAAATGAAGCCGGCGGACCCGAGAAACTGGTCCTTGCCGAAGTCCCCAACCCCCAACCCAAGGCCAACGAAGTCATTGTTCGCCTGAAGTACGCCGCCATCAATCACGTCGACGTCTGGATGCGCTCGGGAAACCCCGCTTACCCGTTCACGCCCGGCCATATCCCCGGTTGCGATGGCGCCGGTACGGTGGAATCGGTCGGACCCGACGCTGAAGGCGTTTCGCCCGGCGACCAGGTCCTCATCCTCCCCGCGCTCTCCTGCGGCGTCTGCCCGCGGTGCAAGCGCGGCCAGGACAACCAGTGCGACAAGTTCGAGATCTTCGGAATGAAGCGTCCCGGCACCTATGCCGAGTTCACCGCCGTTCCCGACTCCAACGTCATTCCGATCCCCGAGAATTTTTCCCTCGATAAAGCGGCGGCGTTTCCCCTCGCTTACCTCACGGTCTGGCACATGCTCTTCGGTCGCGCTCAGCTGACCAAGGGTGAGAACGTGTACGTCGTGGGTGGCGGCTCCGGCGTGGGCGCCGCGGCCATCCAGCTCGCCAAGTGGAAAGGCGCGCGGGTGTTCGCCTCGACCACCGACGCCGACAAGGCCGCGCGCATTAAACTGCTCGGCGCGGAAGTCGTGGTCTCGTCGGCCAGTCAGGACGCGGCCGCGTGGGTGATGGAAAAGACGAGCGGCGAAGGCGCCGACGTCGTCGTCGAACACGTTGGCCCGGCCACGTGGGAATCGAGCGTGAAAGCGCTCGGCAAATACGGCCGCCTGGTCACCTGCGGCGCCACCACGGGCCCCACGGTCAACCTCGATCTGCGCGGGCTGTTCTCGCGCGACGCTTCCATCAGCGGCTCGCGCATGGGCACCGGCAGGGAATTCCAAGACCTGTCGAAAGTGATGTTCTCCGGCGCGATCGCGCCGGCGGTGGACACGGTTTTCCCCCTCGAGAAAGCCGCGGACGCGCATCGCCGCTTCGACGAGCGCAAGCATGCCGGGAAAATCCTGCTGCAGATCTCCTGATCCAGCTCTGAAAAAGAAAAAGGGCCTGTTCTCTTCGGAGAACAGGCCCTTTTTTTATGGTGATCGTCTGGTCTAAATGAGCGAAGCGATGAAATCGCCGACTTCCGACGTCGACATGCCCATTTTTCCGGCGGCGAGGCTTTTGATCTTGCCCGACTCAAGCGCCTTGTAGACGGCCGCTTCCACGGCCGCGCCTGCTTCGGCCTGACCGATTTCGGTCATGAGCATGCCGCCGGCGCAGATGGCCGCGAGAGGATTGATCACGTTGCGGCCCGTGTACTTCGGCGCCGACCCGCCGATGGGTTCGAACATGGAAACGCCGTGCGGGTTGATGTTGCCTCCCGCCGCGATGCCCATGCCACCCTGGACCATGGCGCCGAGGTCCGTGATGATGTCGCCGAACATGTTGTCGGTGACGATGACGTCGAAATATTCCGGGTTCTTCACCATCCACATGCAGGTGGCGTCCACGTGCGCGTAATCGGTCTTCACGTCGGGATACTCCTTCGCGACTTCGTAAAACGCGCGCTCCCAGAGATCAAACGCATACGTGAGCACGTTGGTTTTTCCGCAGAGCGTCAGCATCATCTTCTTGTTCTGACGCTTGCGGGTGTACTCAAAGGCGTAGCGAAGGCAGCGCTCGGCGCCCATGCGCGTGTTGATCGATTCCTGAACCGCAACTTCGTGCGGCGTGCCGCGGCGGAGGAAGCCCCCGGCGCCAGAATAGAGACCCTCGGTATTCTCGCGAACGACCACGAAGTCGATGTCTTCGGGCTTCTTATTGGCGAGCGGCGTCTCCACATTCGGAAAAAGCTTCACGGGGCGCAGGTTGATGTATTGGTCAAGCTCGAAGCGCATGCGCAGGAGCAGCCCTTTCTCGAGAATGCCCGGCTTGACGTCGGGATGGCCGATGGCGCCCAGGAACATGGCATCCATTTTCCGGAACTCGGCCAGCGCGCTGTCCGGCAGAATCTCGCCAGACTTCTTGTAGCGCTCTCCGCCGAGATCGTAATTCACGAACTCGAGTTTCACTTTGAACTTACGGGAAACGGTGCTGAGAACCTTGATGCCCTCGCGGATGACTTCGGGGCCGGTGCCATCACCTTCGATGACGGCGATGCGGTAGCTGGTTTTAAGAGGTTTCACCGCGGAACCCTGCGGGTTTTCAGTCGTGGCGTTCATTTCTGATCTTCCTTGTTTCGAGAATAGCTTCTTAAAAAATCGTCGAGCGTCGGGCCGAACTGCTCATGGATGTTGTCGAGCGTGCGTTCTTCGGCGGCCTCCGCCGAGTAGCTCTCCTTGTACGCTTCGATGTCGAAATGCGGCGTGCCAGGCGCCACGAACGTCTTGTTGGTGGACCCGAGGTCGCGCAGGATCACGATGCTGCCCTCGAGCCGGAGTTCGGCATGCCGCCGCGAGACGATGGCATGCATGATCTTGATCAGGCACTCCGAAATGCGGCCGATCACGATCGGCTGGCCTTCGGGCATGCGCGCGAGGAGAGTCTGC
>JBBRXR010000382.1:0-2597 GCA_038238485.1 Elusimicrobiota bacterium
CGCGGGATGGTCCCCGTGTTCAGCCAGGAAGAGGGGAAAAACAATTTTGCCTCAATCCGCTCGAAGTTTCTTTACGTCACGAAGCTCACTTGCATGATGGCGACCTTCGCCGTGGGCTGCTCGATCGCGTATGGCCACGCTTTTATCGAGGCCTGGATGGGACCGCGTTTCCTGGACGCCTACCCCGTTCTCGTCGCGCTGACGGCGGGCATGTTTTTCCGGATGGTCCAGCTTCCATCGGTGCCGCTTCTCTACGGCATCTCGAAGCACAAGTACCATGCCTACGCGACGCTGGTCGAAGGCATTCTCAATCTCCTGCTCAGCATCGTGCTCGTGAAGAAGATGGGTATTCTCGGCGTCGCCGTGGGCACGCAGATCCCCATGATGTTCATGACCATTTTCGTTCAGCCCTGGTACGTCGCGCGCGTCACGGGCCTGAACGTCTGGTACTACGCGAAGCACACGCTCACAAACGTCGGCATCTGCTGGGTGGCCTTCGCCGCCGGATGGGTGATCTGCCGCCACTTCATCGCGCCCAGCTATCTCTCGCTCGTGTTCGTCGGAACTCTTCAGTCGCTCATCTTCTGGCCGCTGGCGCTCTGGTTCGGCCTCGCGGAGGGAGAACGCAAGCACCTTTTTACCGCATTGCGCCGCGCCATTTCTCCGTCGGGCGAACGCGTCGAGCCGGTCAAGGCTGGATCGTGATGACGACCAACGAGGAAGCGCCTCACTCGAACGCGACGTGGCCGTCCCCGTCCCCAGTTGAGCGGCTGACCTTCATCAACTGTTCCATGGAATCGTTTGAAAACCCGTGGCTCTCCCACCAGCAACTCATGTCTCGCCTCGCACAACGCCACACGGTGATGTACGTCACCCGCGAAAGCTCGGTGGATGAGGCGCGGGACAACCTCGCGCATGGTCGCGGCCTGCGATCGCAGCTTCGCCTTCTCGCGCCGAACATTCATGAGCTGCGTCCGACGGCGCTGTTGCCCCGGTTTTATTTTTCCAAGGCGCTCGATGCGGTGTCCACGACCCTTCGCGCGGGTAGCATCCGGCGCGCGGCGGAGCGGGTGGGCGGCGCGCACCGCTCCGTCCTTTATTTTTGGAACCCGCATTTCATCGACCTCGTGGGCGGGGTAGGAGAGGCGTTGAGCGTGTTCCACATGCACGATTATCATCCCGGTTTCGCCAAGGCGGGAACGCTGGCGCATGCGCGCGTGCTCGAAAATTTCAAACGGTCGATTCTCGAATCGGACCTGGTGATCGCCTGCAGCGAAGCGCTGTTGCATGAGGCTTACGCGCTCGGCCGCAAAGACGCAAAGCTCCTTGAAAATGGCGTCGACTTCAACGCGCTCTCGAGCGGCGCCTCGATGCCCTTGCCGCCGGAATTCGCGAACATGAAGCGGCCCATCATTGGTCACATCGGCCGGATCAATCGGAAGCTCGAAATGGAAGCGATCGGGCGGATCGCGCGCGAACGCCCGGACTGGTCGCTCGTGCTCATGGGCCCGCGCACCGGCTGGCCGGAGAAATATGAGCAGCGTTTCCAGGCGCTCCTGGCCCTGCCGAACGTTCACTACCTTCCCGCCCGCGGCTGGGACCAGCTCCCGGCCTATTTCAACGCGCTCGATGTCGGGCTCATGGCCTATCGCACCGAGGGCACGTGGATGGCCTACGGATTTCCTCTCAAGACATGGGAATACCTTTCTCTCGGAAAAGTTGTGGTCGGCTCGGACGTGATGTCGCTGCGGAAATTTTCGAAGCATCTCCAGCTTGTGCCGACGGACGGGGACTGGGTAGGCGCCGTGCAGGCGGCGATGGACGGCGACAGCGCCGAACGTCGGCGCGAGCGCATGGATCTGGCGCGTCAATACGATTGGAATGCCCGCGCCCAGCTCCTTGAGGGGCTGATCAACGACGCCCTCGCCGCCAAACGCGCGTTGTGAACCGGCTGCGCGTGCTGATCGTTTCTAGCCATCTCCAGGCCATGGGGGGCGCGGAAAAAAACGTCCTCGACGTGGCGCGTGGTCTCAAAGACCGCTGCGACATCGAAGTGATGGGACTGCAGTGCGGCCCGCTGGTCGACGAGTTTCGCCGCCGCGGCATCCAAGTGAGTGACGCGGCGGTCACCAAGATCCTTTCTCCCGGTGCCTTCGCCAAGGGCGCCGCGCTGGCCCGCCGGCTGCGGCGCGAAAAGTTCGACATGGTTGTCACCTATCATCATGACGCCGACATCTGGGCGGGCCTCTCGGCCTGGTGGGCGGGCGTTCCCGTGATCAGCAGCCGCCGCGACATGGGGTACCAGCTTTCCGCGTCACACGTCTGGGTGTATCGCGTCCTCAACCGCCTCTTCCGGCGGATCATCACCGTGTCGGACGCCGTGAAGCGCGAGATCGTCCGAACGCAGTGGGTGAAACCGGCGGCGGTGGTCACGGTGCACAATGGCCTCGAGGCGACGGCGGGCGGCGGCGACGCCGCGACCGCGCGGCGCGACCTGGGGCTCGACCCGGCGCGGCCGGTCGTCGGCATGGTGTCGTCGTTTCGTCCCGTGAAAGGGCAGGAATTTTTCGTTCGCGCGGCGGCGGACGTGATCCGCC
>JBBRXR010000383.1:0-2592 GCA_038238485.1 Elusimicrobiota bacterium
CTTTCATCATGATGCGGATGCCGAGGCCGCCGAACTGGCCTTCGGTCACGGTCTGCATCTCTTCGCGCGCTTCCGGCACCATGAACTGGCTGAACGGGTCGAGCGTACCGACGAGACCGGAGGCCGCGCCGTAGATGAGCTGCTGCGAGTCCACTTCCTCGACGTAGTTCTGCATCACCTGCTGGTAGACGTCGACGAGCAGCTTGATCTGCTCAAAGGTCTGGTCGACGGATTTTTGGCCTTTGTCGGCCTCCGCGGGTTTCTTGGCGGCCATGCCCGGAAGGGCGATGAACGCGGTCAGCGCGGCGACGACGGAAAGGCGGGTGAGGCGGGTACGAAAGGCGAATTTCATGGAAGCGGCTCCTTTGGAAATCTGTTCATACTTATCATCCACTCGTCTTTTCGGCAAGTGTTTTGATGACGTTTCCCGCCGGAAGGCGGTCACTGACGGGCCACGAGCCAGGGCATCGGGTCGGTCGGTTTTCCGTAAAAGCGCAGCTCGAAATACGATTCGGAACCACCGCCGCCGGTCTTCGATCGGGACTGGCCCACCATGTCCCCCTTCTTGATCGGCTGCCCTTTTTCAACCACCCAGCCGGCCAGCCGGGCGTACACGGAATACCAGTCACCGGGATGCTCAACCACGACTGTCCCCCCATATCCCATGAATTCTCCCGCATACAGGACTTTCCCATCGGCCACCGAGCCGACTTCGGAGGTTTCCTGGGTTTCGATGACGATGCCGTTGGAAACGAAGGGCGTATGAAGCTCGGGGTGTTCCTGTCGTCCGAAGCGCATGACGACTTTGCCCTTCACCGGCCACGGGAGCGAGCGGGGCAGTATCGGCGAGCGGCCCGTCATCTCCTTCTCTTTGCGCGTCCGCTTTTCTTCGTCGGCGTCTTGCTTGACTTTGGACCGTAAAACCTCGATCAGCGACGCGAGTTCCTCGGCATTCTGCTTGAGCTCGCGAATTTCACCTTCAATGACGTCCTGTCGGCTCTGCGTCTTGGTGAGCTGCTTTTCCTTGTCGCGGCGCGACGTGCGGATGTCGCCGAGCTTCTCCTGCTGCTTATCGGCCTCAGTGCGGAGAATGGATTGCGTCTCGACGAGCGTCGAGAGTGACCGTTTCGCATCGGCCGCCTCGTCGCTGGTCGCCCGCGTTTCGCGCGCCCGGGCCAGGACCGCGTGTTTCGCATAGATCGGCGCGAGGCCGTAAGGTCCTTCGAGGATCATCGCCACGGCGTACGTTTGCGCGGAATTCTGGAGGCTCGCCCGACGGTCTTCCAGTTGGCCAATCAGGTCGTCGTGCTTGTTCTTCGAGACCGCCATCTGCTGCTGAACGTCGGATTGCTTGCGGCGGGTGTATTGAAGTGACTGCTCGACGTCCTTGATCTTCGTCTGGTCCTTCTCGACCGAGCTGGAGAGATCGGTGGCCTGCTTCTCGAGGCGATCCTTTTCCTCTTTTTTGCGACTCATTTCATCGCGGATGCGCTCGAGGTCGCGGCTCTTATACTTGATTTCCTTGGGACTGGAAGCGGCGGGCAGCGGAGGAGTGAGCGAGAGGAGAAGTAGAGGGAGGGCGAGCGCGGCCCGCCGCGCGTGCGTCACTCGAACCGCCGCGTATGGGCGGCGCACAGTCGCGCGAGGCCAGCGGCCAGACCGCCCCAGGCGAGATGCCAGGAAAAAGTCCCCACCAATTCGCGGGCCATCACGAGACCCGCCAACCAGGCGAAGATTCCGAGGATGACGACCTCGATGACATGGTTGGAACGCAGGAGTCTGAGGTTCGTGAAAAACAGGAAGCGGCCGAGCAGGAGTGAGCCGAGGACGGCGCCGAGCAACGCCGCGCCGGAAAGTACCAGGCGGACCCGGTACCAGGCTGAGCGGAAGAAACGAATTTTGTCGAGCTCGCGGCGCTCGTAGGACACGTCCACGACGCCGGGAAGGCGGCGGATTTCCTCGACCGTATCATCCACGATCGAAAGGTCCAGCGCGGGCGTCCAGGAGATCTGCCAGAGAGACGGAAGCCGGGACGGGTCAAGAACGGCGAGATGATCGGCCAGGAGAGGTTCGTTCTTCAGACGATCCATGATGGCGGCGGACGGAAGGAACGTGGCCTCATCGACGCCGTCGAGCTGTTTCAAGTAACGGCCGATTTCATCGAGCTCCACCTGATCGCCCGTGACGAGGACGGTCCAGCGAAAATCGGCGAACGCGCTCTGCCAGCCCGTGGCCATTTGATCGCGTAGCGCCATCAGGCCGGAAAGAGTGAAGGCCACCGCGGCGATGGTCAGGGACGCGACGGCACTTCGCCAGAGTTTGTAGGGCCAACGTCGCGGCGGACGATCGTGCGACGCTATGGGCGTGTCGAAGATCGACGTCATGCGCGGGGCGGAATTGGGACGCTCAATCGTTTCCATAATTTCCCGCAGTATACAACGTGATTCCCCTCATCCGGCATCACAGGAAGCTCAGCGCGCCGTCGAGCGCTTCTTCGGCGCGGCGCTTCAAAGCCGAAACCCGCCGCGCGTCCGGCGGCGCGGCCTCGAAAAGTTGTTCGGCCGCGCGCGCGCGGTGGTCGCGCGTGGCGTC
>JBBRXR010000384.1:0-2583 GCA_038238485.1 Elusimicrobiota bacterium
GCCGAGGTGCGCGTGATGCTCGGCACTTCCCAGGAAAAAGGCCTGCTGCCCTTGGACCGCCTTCTTCTGCTCGAAAACCTCTTCGACCTGTCCACGCTCAAGGTGCGCGACGCCATGGTTCCCCGAGAGAAAATCGTTTTCCTGTCGACGGCGAAAACCTGGGAGGAGAACCGCGCGGTCCTCCATGCCAACCATTTCTCCCGCTATCCGCTCGCCGACCCGGACCTCGACCATGTCTCCGGGCTCATCCACATCAAGGATCTGGCGGGCGTGAGCGGCGACCCGCAGATCGCCGACATCAAACGGAAAGTGGCCACTGTTCAGGACTCCGAGCCGCTTCAACCGCTCCTCAAGATGATGACGACGCAGGGCAAACATCTGCTGATCGCGATGCGGGGCCTCCGCGTCACCGGCCTGCTGACGCTCGAGGACGTGCTCGAGGAGATCGTCGGCGAAATTCACGACGAGTTCGACGTTCCTTCCGCCTGGTCGCTGCAGACACTTCTCAATCCCGACCTGATCGACCTTGACCTGCGCGCGACGACGGCGCAGGAATGCGTCCAGGCGCTGGCCGCGCGCATCCAGGCCGTTCACTCGATCGACGCCGGCCCGCTCGTTCGCGCCGTGCTCGAGCGCGAGGCCCAGCTTCCCACGGCCATCGGCCAGGGTGTCGCCGTTCCCCACGCGCGTCTTTCCAACATCGTGCGGCCCATCATCGCCATTGGCCGCGGCGCGCGGCCACTCGGCTTCAACGCGCCCGACAAAATTCCCGTGCGCCTCGCTTTCCTCATCGTCACGCCGTCGACGGCGCCGCTCGAGCAGCTCCGCATCCTCGGCCGGGTCGCCACCATGATCAACAGCCAGTCGCTGCGCCGCGGGCTCATGCGCGCCAAGACCCCTTCGCAGTTCCTCGACATCGTCCGATCCTCGGAAGCGCTGGTGGCCGGATGAGCCGGATGCGCGCTTTCGCGGGGATGGCGGCGCTGATCGTCTTGCTCGCCTTCACCGCCCGCGCCGCCGACCCCGAAATTGTCGCGGGCGACGCCGCCTTTGCCGCCCGCACCGCCAGCGCGGGCGCCGACGTCGCGCTGGCCCATTACGAGAAAGCTTTCACCGGTCCCGATGGCGCGACGGCGCGCTGGAAGGCCGCGCGCGCCCTCCACTGGCTGGGCGACCAGGCCACGGACAAGAAGGCGAAGACGGCCTACTTTGAAAAGGGTATCGAGGGCGCGAAGGCCGCGGTCGCGGCGTCGCCCGACAGACCGGAAGCGCGCTTCTGGCTGGCCGCGCTGTACGGCTCGTACGGCGAAGCGCGCGGCGTGCTCAAGAGCCTCAAGCTCGTGGGTCCGATGCGCGAGCAGCTCGACGCGGTGAACCGCATCGACGAAAAGTATCAGGGCGGCGGCGCGCTGCGCGTGCTGGGCGTGATCGATTACAAAGTGCCCGGCTTTGCGGGCGGCTCGAAGAAGCGGGCCATCGAGCGGCTGGAGAAGTGCATCGCGATCGACCCGTCAAACGCCTACAACCAGTACTACATGGCGGAAGGGCTGGCCGAAGTCGGGCGGAAGAAAGAAGCGATCGCGCATCTCGACGCGCTCGCGACGCTCGGCACCAACGTTGATGTGGACGGCCCCGACCTGGCCAACATCCGCGCCAAGGGCGAAGCGCTCCGCCGGAAGATCAGCTAGGGACGAGCGTCAGGAAGGAACCGTCGAGCGGATCAGCTCGGCGGCGTTGTCGTCGCAGCGAAGACGGATCCCGCCGGCCATGGCGGGAATAAGGACCGAAGCGCCCTTCTCGACGCGTCCCCAGGATTTCTCCTCCGCATCGATTTCGACGGTGCCATGAAGTACCGTCAGCACGGAAAACTCCATCGGCAGGTTCAGCCACGCGTCCGCGCCCCCCAGCCGGATCTTCTCCGCCGCGAAACGTCCGCCCGCCTCTTTCATCAATCGCCAGTGGGAATGAACGCCGCCGCCCACCGTTTCGAAAGCTTCCGGTTTCCGGCGGTAAAACTCGGGCGGCTGCGGCGTGAAATCAAGAACGTCGCGCGCGCGGTCGAGATGCAGGGCGCGGAACTCCAGCTTCCCTTCCTTCAGCTTCTTCGCGTCCGGCCGGTTCCAGTCCCACACGCGGTAGGTGAGGTCGCTGCTCTGCTGGATTTCGTAAAGGCGCACGCCGCGCCCGACGGCGTGCACAGTCCCCGGAGGGATGTCATAGACCTCGCCCGGACGGACGGAGACGCGGTTCAAAAACGGAAGCACCAGCCGCTCGGCACGAAGTCGCACCGCCGGGTCTTCGCTCGGCCCCTGCGCGTTGGCCTGCGAGATCGCGCCGAGGAAGGCCTCGGCAAAAGCGGCGTTGTCGGCGAAGCCGTCGGCGCGGCCGGGGTTGAATCCCAGATAAATATGTCCGCCGTCGCCGGTGCGGTCCGCCTCGAGAATGATCCAGCTTTCGGCTTTGCCGGAATCGTTTTCCTTCGCGCGCGCGTATTCGTCCGACGGATGGACCTGGACGGAAAGGTCGTCACGCGAGTCGATGAACTTGAGGAGGAACGGCGGCTCACCCTTGAGGCGGGCGGCC
>JBBRXR010000385.1:0-2566 GCA_038238485.1 Elusimicrobiota bacterium
GGTCGAAGCGCCTCGAGGGACAGCAGCAGAAGCGGAATCACGATGGCGCTTTCCTTCGACAACAGCGCGAGCGCCCATAACGTCACGGCGGCGATACCCCTCCATGAAAAACGTTTCCCCCCACGCAGCAGCGCGGCCACGGCGGCGAGGCCGAGCGCGCCCGCCATTACGCTCGATCGCTGGGAAACCCACGCGACGGACTGGACCTGCACCGGGTGGACGAGAAAAATCAGGGCGCCGGCCACCGCCTCGACTCCCGATCCAAAAAAAGCGGAAAGGATGAGGAAGAGAAAAAACGCGGCGGCGATTTGAAGCGCGACGTTTTCGAGGTGATAGGCGGCGGGCGACAGGCCCCAGAGGCGGCGATCCATGGCGAAGGAGAGCGTGGCGAGCGGCCGGTAAACGTCACCGCTCAACGTCGAGCCCGGAAACGCGACGGTGCGCGGATCGGTGAACATCGCCGAGACCGGCGCCGTGACGAGCGCGTCGTTGCGAACGACATACCAGAGATCGTCGTAGACAAAGCCGGCGCGCCGGACGGGGCCGTAAACGGCCATCGACGCGAGAACGAGCAGGGCCAGGGCGCCAACGGTTCGGAATCGGTGGGAAATCACGCGGGCCCAGCTTATCAACCGGACGGCGCGCCGCCAATCGCGGCGGCGCTTTAGGCCTGCTGGGCGATGAGGCGGGCGAAGGTGTCTAGGTGGCGCAGGTCGGCGGCGGTCGCCGGAAGCGCGCGGAGTGTCTGGTCGATGAAGAGGAACGCCAGGCGGCGAAGAAGCGTGTTCGCGCCGACGCCGGTCGCGTCGAATGTGAGGTCCGGTGGAATCACAAACGCGGCACCGTCCCACGCGCCGTCCGAGGCGGCGAGCGCCGATTCGAGGGCGGAAAGATTGAGGACGCGCGCGCCATTCTGTTCGCTGATCAGCGGAGCGGAGTGTTCAATGATGCTGACGCGGCCGCCCGACTGCGCCGCGAGCGCGCGGAAGTAAGCGCGGTCGTCCGGGTTCGACCCGTCGATGAAAAGGATCATGTCCTTGTTCCCCGCCGCGCCGAGAAGCCGATCGATCATCGCGCGGTCGAGTTCCCGTCGCTCGGCCGATCCGCCTTCGATGGCGAGCGCGAGGCGGTCGTTCGCCGCCGCGGAAAGAGACGTTCGCTCTCCCGCGAGGCGATCAATGATCCGCCGCTGCACGGTCGACCACGACGGAAGGCTCCGCTTCGAGGCGCCGCTCGCGCGGATACCGTCGGCCACCGACGCGGCGCGGGCGTCGCTCATGCCGAGCAGCGACAGGTTCCGGAACGTGAAGGACCGGAGACCGAGAAGGTTCTGCGACGGGAATGCGTCGTCGAGCGCGCGGTCAACGGCCGCTTCGCGGTCGGTGAGCGTGTTGACGGCCGCGTGCGCGGCGATCGCGGCGCCCAGCGCGAGCGCCAGTCCGACCGGGGAGAACCAGAAATAGATGGCTATCGGCGCCGCGGCGGCCAGCGCAAGCGCGCTGATCAGCGATGGCGCTCCGCGCGCGCCCGCGGGATGCAGATAAACAAACGCGAGGCGGACCGCGGCGAAGGCCGCGAGGAAAAGGCCCGCGCTCAGAGAAGGATCGAGACCGGCCCCAGCGAGGGTCCAGCCGATGAAAAGCGGAATTGTCGTGAACGCGCCGGCTTCTTCCAGGAACGGCGCTCCGCCGCGGCGATAACCCGTGCGGCCCGCGCGCTCGCCGAACACCGCCACGAAAAGAGGTTCGATCCAGCGCCGAAGCGCGGGGATCATTCCGCCCGATGACTGGTCGCCGGTAATGCGCTCCGCATCGGCGGGCATGACCTCATTCCACGGCAATTCGTCGACTTCTCCGGAAATAGAATTTCCGGGCCGGCTCGTCAGCTCGCGAATGTAATCGCGGGCGGCGCCGGCCTGACGGACGAGTTCGTCGGTCGCTGGCCGGATTTCAGTAATGCCGGCGTCGGAGAGGTAATGGCGTCCGACAATCCTGAACCAGGTCACCTCGCTTCCGTCGCTAAGCTCGTAAATGAGTAACTCATCGTCATCGATCGTGGGATTGGAAGCCTCATCGATCACGACGAGCGTGCCGCGTTTTTGTGTGACGACCACGTCGCCCGTCTTCAGTCCAGCCATCTGCGAAGAAAGCGCCGCTTCCTCCGCCTCTTTGGCGGCCCGGAGTTCCTCCCGGCTCTGGCCGAACTCATTCCAGCTCACCCCTTCGATGGTGTCGACCGCACGCGTGCGCTGGGCCTCGAGCGTCAGGCCTCCCGATCCGGCAAACGCGCTCGCCAGCTTGACAGCCCCTTCGCGGACGCGCGTAACATCGACCGCCGGCACGACGGTCTCGACGATTTGGTTCAGAAGATCGCTGTGCTGAAGAACTCCCATCTGATCAGTTCGGTTGAAATAGAGGACGGCGAAGCCGGGAAGGATCGCGTTAGGCGATGATCCGTTGTCGATGACGATGAACGCCCGCCCATCGCTGAGGACGGCTGAACCGTTCGGAAACCGCGTGTTCACGACCTGCGCCTTCACCTGGGCGAACGTCATGCCATCCTCGAC
>JBBRXR010000386.1:0-2565 GCA_038238485.1 Elusimicrobiota bacterium
CTTCACCGACAATGTGACGGGGCTTCTCGCAGGAACAACGAGCGGCGTTCTTCCGAACACGACCTATTACGCGCGCGTCCGGACCAACATCGGGGCGACGTCCAGCGCGTTCACGCTGTCCGTCGGTACCATCACCCTGTCGGCCGACCCGGCCATGGCCGCGTCCACGTGGTCCGCGCTCGGCCAGACGCAGGTGACGATGAACTGGGGCGCCAACGGGAATCCCTCCGACACGCTTTACATCGCCGAATTGTCCGACGCGTCAGACTTCGTCTCAGGCACCGTGTTTTCGTCAGCGACCTACAGCGTGGCGGCGACGTTCACCGGTCTCTATACCGACCTGGATTATTTCGGACGCGTAAAAGCCATTAGCCGGAC
Source organism: Elusimicrobiota bacterium (assembly GCA_038238485.1). GTDB lineage: Bacteria > Elusimicrobiota > Elusimicrobia > F11 > F11 > JBBRXR01. The sequence goes on from JBBRXR010000386.1 coordinate 379, forward strand.
CGGCACTGAGACCAACTACGTCGTTCTCGGAAGCACCCACACCGACGCGCCGAACACCTGTACGGCGACCACCAGCGGCAACTGGAGCCTGGGATCGAACTGGACCGGCTGCTCCGGCCCCGGCGGCATTCCTGGCGCGACGGATGCGATCATCATTCCCAACGGGCGCGTGATGACACTGGATATTCCCGCCACCGTCGCGAGCCTGACGTTCGCGGCGAATGGAACGAACAGCTCGCTCACCCACGCCAATTTCTCAACCCTCGATGTCAACGGTCCGGTCACCTTCAACCAGCCGACGACCAACAACCGGAACAATACGTGGTTGATCAACGACGGGACGGCCACGGTTCAGGGACTGATTTCCTACCTCGGAACCAACACGACCAACAGCCGTTTCTCGCGGCTAACCATCACGACGGGCGAGTTGAATGCGTTCGGTGGGATTTCCTTCGAAGCGTCCGCGAACGCCACCAAGCAGATCGTGATGTCGGGCGGCGCCGGCACGCTCAATCTTAAGGGAGTCCTCACCATACCGGCCGCCTCATGTACGCTGACCGCCGGTACCGCCGGAAGCGTTTTCAACTACGTGGACGACGTGAACGCCCAGAATGTCGCTTTCTTCACGGGAGGGGCTTACCACAATCTTTATCTCAACAACACTTCCGCTGGCGGCGCAACGCTTGGCGCCGCGATCTCGGCGGCGAAGGTGACCAAAGACATCCGAGTCCAGTCCGGAACGTTCAAGAACGGCGGCTTCGCCATCGTCGGCGGCGCGGGCGATACGTTCCAGCTGGGCGCAGGCGCGACCCTGGAACTGTCCGGAGCGTCCGTTTTTCCGACGGGTTCTGCCGTCTTCGATCTCGACCCGACGAGCCGTGTTCGGTATCTCCAGACCACGAGCCCGCTTTCCGTGTCATCGAAAACGTACGGTCATCTGGATCTCGCGTCGGCGGGCGCGGCGACGCAGCGACTTCCAGCGGGCGCACTCGCGGTTCAGGGCGATCTGACCATCGGCGACGGAACGAACGGGACGACGGCGGACCTCAACACCAACGGAACAACGCTTACCGTGGGCGGGAGCGTCACCATCAACCCAAACGCGACGTTCGCCGCGGACGACACGAACTCGATGTCCGTCGCGGGGAACTGGACCAACGGCGGGACATTCACCCACAACAACAGCACCGTGACTTTTACCGGCGCTGCGGCGCAGACGGTCAACGGCGGCGGAAGCAATTTCGGAAAGATCGTCGACGCCAACACGGCGCCCGCGGGGTTGACCTTTACTTCGGACATCACCGCGCTCCAGTTGTCGGCTGACACCGCATCACTGGGCTCAGGCACCACGATGTATTTCAACGCGGGGTCCACGTTCACTTTCACGTCGCTGTTCCTGAACGGCACGGGAACCGACGCCATTACGCTGGGATCTACTGTGCCCGGAAGCCGCTGGTCCCTGGCCAACGCCGGCGCGCGAAACGTGACCTACGTGCGGGCGGGAAACTCAGACGCGTCCAGCAGCACGCGGATCTGGGACTACCCGGCCGGGGAAGACCTGGGCAACAACGTGAACTGGACCATCGGCCTCGCGCCACCAGCGTCCCTCAGCGTCTACGGGGTCGCCCTGGCGTCCATCACCTATTCGTGGCCCGCGGCCGTTCCGACGCCGGATTCTTATACGTTCGAGGTCAGCCGCAACGTCGATTTCTCCGCTCCGATGACGAGCGCGTCCACGGGGCTTCTCTCCGCCACGACGTCCGGCCTGCTCCTGAGCACCACGTACTACGCGCGGGTACATTCCGTCATCAACGGCGTTTCCAGCCTGGACACGACGATCGTTTCGACTGCCACCCTCGCGGCGATACCCGCGTTGGCCGCCGGGTCTTTTCCGCAGGTGCTGATCACCTCGGTTACGGTCGCGTGGCTGGCCAACGGTAATCCCGCCGGCGCCGCGCTCTACCAGGTAGAGCTGTCCACCGACATCGCGTTCGCCGGCGGCGACATCCTCAGCTCGTCCACCTATAACACGAACGCCATCGTGAGCCAGCTGGAGAGTGGCGCAACCTATTACGCGCGGGTCAAGGCGACGAATCCGGTCGGCGTGCCCTCCTCCTATCTGGATTTGGGCAGCACGGTCACGCTGAGCGTGCCCATTACGAAGAATCTTTCCTACACCGCGGAAAC
>JBBRXR010000387.1:0-2564 GCA_038238485.1 Elusimicrobiota bacterium
CCCCTTTCAGGCAGCCGGAAAGGCCGACGATCCCTTCCGAATGGCGCGCAAGAATTTCCTTGTCGATGCGCGGCTTGTAATGGAAGCCCTCGAGGTAGGCCTGCGTGGAAAGCTTGAGAAGGTTCTCGTAACCCTTCTGCGTCTGCGCGATCAGCGTGACGTGATAGGACGCTTCGCCCATCCGCGCCTCTTTCTCGAAACGGTTTTTCGGCGCGATGTAGGCTTCCATGCCGATGATCGGCTTGATGCCGACTTCCTTGCAGACCTTGTAGAACTCGACGGCGCCGAAGAGATTGCCATGGTCGGTGAGCGCGAGCGCGGGGTATCCCATCTTCGCCATCGTCTTGATGAATTCGGAAGGTTTGCCCTTGTTGTCGGTGAGCCGAGCGGCCCCGTCGAGCAGGCTGTATTCGGAGTGGTTGTGAAGGTGAACGAAGGAAGAAGCTTTGGTTGCCATCGGGTTAGGTCCGGATGAGAGTCGGCGCGACGTTTCCGACGAGGATTATGCCAAAAAACCGTTAAATGTGGACCTTGTTCACGGCGTTCATGGCCGGGGCCATGCCGCCGGAAACAAGGAGCGTGATGGCCTCGGCCATGGCCTTATAAATGGCTTCCATTTTGGAACGCTCATCGGACGTGAAGCGGGCCAGGACGAACTCCGCCGGGTCGGTGTCCGGAGGGACCGGGCCCACCCCCACGCGCAGCCGCGGGAAAACGTTGGTGCCGAAGGTCTCAATGATCGATTTCACGCCGTTGTGGCCGCCGGCCGAGCCTTCGGGCCGCAGGCGCAGGGCGCCGAACGGGATCATGAACTCATCGACCACCACCAGGACGTCTCCGATCTTCACGCTTTCCTTGTCGGCCAGGCCCTGGATGGCGGGGCCGGAGAGGTTCATGAAGCTGTCGAGCTTGGCAAAGGTGAGCGGCTGGGAAAGATCGAGACCAAAAAAAGCCGGCAGACGGATGATTTCCGTCGGCCGGCGGCTTGAAAACTCGACATCGTGGGCGCGCGCGACGTGGTCGATGAAATCTCGACCGACGCTGTGACGGGTGCCTTTGTAGGACGGCCCGGGATTCCCGAGCCCCACCACCAATCGCAACGCGCGCTCCAAGGGTCGCCGTTATTTCTTCTTGTCGTCCTTCTTGGCGGGCGCGGCGGCCGCACCCTTTCCACCGGCGGCGGCCGGAGCGGCCTTTCCGCCCGCGGCGGGAGCGCCTTCTTCGTCTTTCTTGCCCTTGGCGATGACTTCGGGTTCGCCAGCGGCGGCGGCAGCGGCGAGTTCGGCCGGGGTCGCAGGTTTCTCTTCCTCGACCTTTTTGGCGACGACGTTGACGACGATGGTTTCAGCGAGCGTGAGATATTCGACGCCGTTGACCTTCGGGAGGTCCTGGACCTTCACGGCGTGGCCGACGTCAAGCGCGCTGACGTCGATGTCGATCGAGGCCGGGATATCGTCCGGGAGGCACTTCACGCGAACTTCGCGGGTGATGTGCTCGAGGATGCCGCCCGAGTTCTTCACGCCGGTCGATTCGCCGATCGTATGGGTGGGGACGGAAACTTCAAGTTTCTTCTTGAGGTCGATGCGCTGGAAGTCAATGTGGATCGCGTTGTGGCGGAGGACGTCGCGCTGAATTTCCTTGATGACGGCCACGGAGGTTTCACCGGGCGCCTTGATCGTGAAAAGCGCGTTGTGTCCCGCTTTGCTCGAGTGGACCGCTTTTTCCATGACGCGGAAGTTGACCGCCACGCTGGATGGATCGCCCTGGCCGTAAATCGTCGCCGGTATCCAACCTTCCAGGCGTAACTGCGCCACGCTTCGAATCACATTCTTTTCCCCGAGATCACGGGATTTCACTTCAAGTTCTACACGCTGCATAGTTAAGTCCTCCTACGGATTAAATTCGTCAGACGAAAAGCGAGCTGACCGATTTCTCTTCGTGAATGCGATGAATCGCGTCGGCGAGAAGCTTGGCCACCGACAGGACCTTGATTTTGTCGAGCTTCTTGCCGTTGAGCGCGATCGAATCGGTGATGATGAGCTCGGTGATCGGCGCGGCTTCCAGGCGTTCGAGCGCCGGGCCCGCGAGCACGCCGTGCGAGGCGGCCGCATAGACCGCTTTCGCGCCGGAGTTGATGAGCGCCTTGGCCGCTTTGGCCAGGGTACCCGCCGTGTCCACCATGTCGTCGACAATCAGCGCCACGCGGCCGTTCACGTCACCGACGACGTTCATGATGTCGGCGTCCGTGGGAGACGTGCGGCGTTTGTCGATGATCGCGAGATCGTAGTCGAGTCGCTTGGCGAACGCGCGCGCGCGTTCCACGCCGCCGGCGTCCGGCGACACGACGACGACATCCTGAAGCTTCTTCTTCTTGAAATAGTCGATGAACACCGGCGCGCCGTACATGTGGTCCACGGGGATGTCAAAGAAACCCTGGATCTGGCCCGCGTGCAGATCCATCGTGAGGATGCGGTCGGCGCCCGCCACGGTGATCAAATTGGACACGAGCTTGCTCGAGATCGGAACGCGCGGCTGGGCCTTGCGGTCCTGGCGGCCGTAACCGA
>JBBRXR010000388.1:0-2557 GCA_038238485.1 Elusimicrobiota bacterium
CGCCGCGCCCGCCGCCAGCGACAACCGTACGAACGGGATTGCGGCCAGACCACGACGGTTGGGCAATTCCGCCACCACGAGGTTTCGAGCACCGACCATCGTCAATAAAATGACCGAGGCAATTCCAGTCCACCGCCGCGGCCGCCCCCGGCGGAATAAACCGAGGCTCGCGAGACAAATGAACAATCCGGCGGGCGTCGCCCAGTAAATGGGGTTGCCTGGCTGCCAGAAAAACAAAATCACGGCGATCGGCGCGAATGTCATCAAGAACGCGCGACGTTCGATCCGTGCTTCCGATGGCGGGAGGCCCCAGACTTCCTTGACCATGACCGCGACCGGCACCGCGAGGACAAAGGCAAAGAGCACGCCGTTCCAATCCGCGCTGGTGGCCACCAGGCTGTACCACGCCGTGGCGGCCGCTTTCGGAACGACCTGAAGGAGATGAAAGCTGAAGCCACCGGAATCCTTGTCTTGAACACCGTTAACGAGGCCGCTTCCCCATCTCCACCATTTCGAAAGGCCTCCACCGTCGAACCATCCCTGAACGCGTCCATAAAGGATCGCCGGCGCCGCCACCATGGCAAGCGAAAAGGCGAAGCGTCGCGAGCGCGTCCGAACGGGGCCGGTGAACGCAGCGGCAAAAACGAACACGGGCCACAGCACGGCTCCAACGATATGAAAGCCTGCCGCGAGCACGCAGGACACGCCCATTTCAATGAGCGATCGAAAGCTTCCGCTCTCCAGATGCCTCGTCAGGGCCATGGCGAAAACGAGAAAGAACACCGCCGAGCCGAGATAGGGCTCGCCGCCTGTGGCGCGCTGCCAGTAAACGTTGCTCGCGCCCACGAGAGAAGCCGTCACGAAGGCGCGTGCGCGAGACGTTCGCGCGGAGAAGAACAGGTAGAGGGCCGAAATCCCCATCGCGCCCAGGAACGTGTTGATCCATTGAAGCGTCTCGTAGCCAGAACCTGAAAATTTGAACCACCCGAACGCCACATAGACGACATGCCCCAGTGGCAACCACAAGGGGTGATTCCACGCGAAGATGGCCTGGGGATTGCCACCGGTGAAGGTGCGCTCCACATCGGTCGCGTAAAGGACTGAATCGAACAGATACATCCGGTCATGGGTGAGCTGATAAACCACCATGAACCCGTTGAAAAGGACGTAAACCGGAATCCATTGCCGGAAGAACGAGAACACGTGGGGCGGGAACGTGCGGCGGGCACGAACGAGAACGGAGGTGATGACGGAGCGGAGGCAGATCAAAAGGAGCGCGTGTCCCCGGCAGGAATCGAACCTGCGACCCTCAGCTTAGAAGGCTGATGCTCTTCCAACTGAGCTACGGGGACGAGAGAACGGCTGTCGCAAAACGGATGCTATCACACTTCCTTGATGAGGGCTTTCCAGAGGGCGGGCACGCGGCGGAACGCGCGGCCGCGGTGGCTCACGCGGTTCTTCTGCGCGGGCGACATTTGCGCGAAGGTCTTGCGCACGGAGCTCACCCAAAAAATCGGATCGTAGCCGAAGCCTTTTTCGCCGGACAGACCGGGAGCAATGCGCCCCGCGACGCGGCCTTCCACGATCTTCACCCGGCCGCTGGGCAAGGCGAGCGCGGCGATGCATCGGAAGGTGGCGCGGCGGCGCGCGCCCCTGACCTTCGCCATCATCTTCAACACCTTCGCGTTGTTATCCTGGAAGGTGCAGCCCGGGCCGGCAAAGCGCGCGGAGTACACGCCGGGTCGCCCTCCGAGCGCGTCGATGAAAAGTCCGGTGTCATCGGCCAGCGCGGGAACGCCCGTTCGGCGCGCCACTTCCACGGCCTTCTTGCGCGCATTGCCTTCCACAGTGGCGCGGTTCTCCACCACCGGGCGCGCCTTCGGAAAATCGTCGAGCGAAAGCACCTTCACGCTCAGGCCGGACTTGCGCAGGATCGCGCGGATCTCCGTGACCTTGTGAAGGTTGTTCGTGGCGAGCACGAGCCGGTCGAGAATCGGCGCGGCGGCTTTCTTCATGAGCGCCGGCCCACCATCTTCTTCTGCGCGGCGATGATCTTTCGAATGCCGGCCGCTCCGGCCGAGATCATTCGCTGAAGATCCTTTGGCGCGAACGACGCGCCCTCCGCCGTTCCCTGAATTTCCACGAAGCGGCCGGACTCGGTCATCACCAGATTGAGATCGGCGCCCGCGTCCTTGTCTTCCTCGTAGCACATGTCGACAATCGGCTTTCCGTCGCACAGGCCCACCGACACCGCGCCGACGTATTCGCGCAGCGGGAGCTTCGCGAGCTGTTTGTTTTTCACGAGCGTCTGCAGCGCCTGCATGAGCGCCACGAAGCCGCCGTTCACCGACGCGGTGCGCGTGCCACCGTCGGCGCGAAGCACGTCGCAATCAATGGTAATGGTGCGGGGTCCGAGCTCGGCCAGGTCCACGGCGGCCCGGAGCGAGCGGCCGACGAGACGGGAAATTTCCTGAACGCGCCCGCCGGCGTTCACCTTGTTGCGGGGACTGCGGGTTTCGCCCGCCCGCGGGAGCATGGCGTATTCGGCGGTGACCCA
>JBBRXR010000389.1:0-2524 GCA_038238485.1 Elusimicrobiota bacterium
ATCGGGTCGACGTACGAGCGCACGTTTCGCAGGCGACCGCGAATGTACGGGTCGACCGATACGAACCTGTTCTTGATGACGAGCTGCCCGGGGCCAGGGACCGGCACGGGCGCGACGTCGATGCGGAAGTTGTCCGCCGACGGCACGCCCGCGGGCCGGCTGGCCAGAAGCCAGCGACGGTTGGAAGCCATGCGTGAGGCTATTCGGCTCGCGCTTTAGGCTTTCTTGGAGAGAAGTTTGGCCGAGAGCTGCATCGGCACGGCGGCCAGCGCCTTCGACACGGGGCAGCCGGATTTAATTTCTTCGGCGGCCTTGGCGAAGGTGGCCTCGTCGACGCCTTCGACGTCGGCTTCACAGTTGAGCTGGATGCCGGTAATGGAGAAACCCGCGGCGCCCTTCTCGAGCTTCACTTCGGCGACGGTCTTCACGCTGTTCACTTTCGCGCCGGAGCTCGCGAGCTTGTTGGCGAGGGCCATGGAGAAGCAGCCGGCATGCGCGGCGCCGAGAAGCTCTTCCGGGGTATAGCCGTCGGTGCCTTCAAAACGCGAGCCGAAGCCGTAGGGCGCGGGCGTTTCCTTCTTGCCGATCGACATCGTTCCTTTGCCGGTTTTGAGATCGCCGGTCCACAGGGCATGGGATTTAGACAGGGTCATGGTGCCTCCTAGATTCTAAGTTGAGAGAATGTTTTCGGCGGCGCCCGCGAGCGTGCCGTCGGGATAGATGAGTCGGGCCGATACCAGCTTTACGAACAGGTCGCGGCAAACGTTGGCGGGAAGATCCGAGAGCGTCGCGAGTTTGTCGTGGTCCACGCGACGGAATTTCCAGAGATAGGGCCAGCGATTATGGGAATGAAGCGGCGCCTGTCCCACGAAGAGCGGTTCGCCGATGTCAGCGGGAAGTTTCTTCCATGCCTCGAGGAAGGCGCGGGTGTGCGGGTCGTCAAGGCCATCCGGCGCCGTGGCGGGCTCCATCTCGCGAAACTCGGTGAGAAGCGTGGTCAGGCGGTCGCTGGCGCGGCTCACGGTCGCCGCCCGATCACGCTGATCATGCGCCCCACCGGGCGGCCGAGTTTGCCTTCGCGGCGGTGGGAAAAGAAAAGGGGTTCTTCGTGGATGGTGCAGCGGCCCGAGCGGTGCACGTTGCTCGGGCGCAGGCCCGCGGCCTCCAGTTGTTTCGAGCAGACGTCCTCCAGGTCGAGATGCGACCCGCCGTTCATGGGCACGACCGCGCCTTCGAATCCCATCGCGCTGAACTTTTCCACCACTTCGGGGCCGACTTCAAAACACTTTGCGCAGGCGGACGGACCGATGGCGGCCAGCATGGAGTCGGGATGGGCGCCGGCTTTCTCGAGCGCGTCGATGGCCGCGCCGATGACGTTGGCCGCGGCGCCGCGCCAGCCGGAGTGAATTCCGCAGGAGAACCCGGTGGCCGGATCTCCCACGAGGATCGGCACGCAGTCGGCCGTCTTCACGGCCAGCAGCGCTTCGGGGGACCGGGTGAAGAGCGCGTCAGCTTCCCGCTCCGCCTGCGCGGCGGCGGGCACTTCGATCACGTCGGCCGAATGCGTCTGGCGCGCGGTAACAATGGGCCACGATGGCAGGCCGGCGGCGCGCAGGAACAAGCGGCGGTTCTCTTCCACATTCGCGGCCGCGTCCTCGTTGAAGGCGAGGTTGAGGTCGTTCGCCGGCATCGCGCTGACGCCGCCGGGCCGCGTGCTGAAGGCATTGAGGAAACCGGCCGCTTCGAGCGGACGGCAGACAATGGCCTTCACATCGCCGGTCCGGCGCACGTCGATGGTCGACATGATCTGTGCGTGAGCTTCTTGTAGTGGATGCGGTGCGGCGTCGCGGCCGCGGCGCCAAGGCGCTCGATGCGGCGCGCTTCGTAGTCCTGGAAATTGCCTTCCGAGAACACGACGCGGCTGTCGCCTTCGAAGGCAATGATGTGCGTGGCGATGCGGTCGAGGAACCAGCGGTCGTGGCTGATGACGATGGTGGTGCCGACGAAGTTGAGGATGGCGTCTTCGAGAGCGCGCAGCGTGTTCACGTCGAGATCGTTCGACGGTTCGTCGAGAAGCAGAAGGTTTCCGCCGGACTGGAGCATCTTCGCGAGGTGCACGCGGTTGCGTTCGCCGCCCGAGAGATGGCCAACTTTTTTCTGCTGATCCTGGCCGGAGAAGTTGAAGCGCGCGCAGTAGGCGCGCGAATTAATTTCCTTCTTGCCGAGCATGATGACGTCGAGCCCGCCGGTCATCTCTTCCCAGACGGTCTTCTCGTCGTTGAGGGAATCGCGCGACTGGTCGACGTAGGAGATCTTCACGGTCTGACCCACGGTCAATGTTCCCTTGGTCGGCTGGAGGTGGCCGGTGATCATTTTGAAGAGCGTTGTTTTACCTGCGCCGTTGGGACCGACGATGCCGACCACGCCCGCCGGCGGGATCATGAAGTTCACGTCTTCGAACAGCAGCGTGTCGCCGAAGGCCATGCTGAGGTTCTTGGCTTCCACGACGTTGTCGCCGAGGAGC
>JBBRXR010000390.1:0-2524 GCA_038238485.1 Elusimicrobiota bacterium
GCAGCAGCCGATGACCACGCCATCTTCTTCGGCCACGAGGAAGGCCTCGAGCATCTTGTGGATCTCGGTCGGGGATCGCTTGAGAATCTTTCCGTTTTTGGTGGCCTTCTCGATGAGGCGGTGGATCGTCAGCTCGTCTCCGGGAAGGGCGTGTCGGATAATCATGTGGGCAAGATTATATCCGCTCGGATAGAATCCACGCATGAAACTTCGGTTCCTGCTCGCCGCGATCCTGGCGGCCCCATTCCTCTCCCCCCGCGCCCATGCTGACGAAGATGGTGACGAAGAGGCCGCCGCGATCGCCCATCGCTATGGCATCGAGGACTTCAACCGCCTCGATGCGCTGAAATTCACCTTCAACATCCGGGAAACGACCACCACCGTGTCGCGCGCCTGGACGTGGTCGCTGTCGTCCGGCAAGGTCGCGCTCGTCTCGCGCGTCGGCGGCAAGCCATTCACCCACGCGGTCAACCTGCAGGCGGCGCCGGGCAGCCCGCAGGACCGCCGTGTCACCGCGTGGTTCGAAAGCGACCGCCAGTGGCTGCTGCTCCCGTTGGAAATCGTCAACGACCGCAACGTCGACATCACCATTGACGAGGAACAGCCGCTCCCGATTCCGCCGGGCAACGCCGACTGCCTGATCGTCGATCCGGTGGAAACGGCCACCGGCCCGCACGCCGACGCCCACGAAATTTATTACGACGCCGAGCGCATTATCCTGCAATCGGTGCTGCGCCGCGGCGGGTCTCCGACCCCCGCGCTGGTGCTCACCTGGAGCGATCTTGCGCGCATGGGCCCAATCCTGGTGTCGCTTCGGCGCAAGTCGGCTGATGGGCGGACGGAGATCTGGTTTTCCGACGTCGAGGTGAAGTTGAAAGGCGGGCAGGACTGGGTCCGGGCGAAACCCGGACGATAAGTTAGAGGGCGCGATCGCCGACGGCGGTAATGACAATGCCGCCGGCCAGCGCGCTGACGAGCGACAGGGCCGTCAGCCAAAAGATGAACGGGTCCGCGGAAGGTCCCGACGAGAAGAGGACGAGCGCCCCCATCACCGCGGGAACGCCGCCCGCGACCGACACGGCCGACAACGTGGCCAGGCCGGACATGGATTCACCGGCGCGACCCGACCGGCGCCGCGCCACCCACCCCATCAGATAAATCCCCAGCGGACGTCCAACAAGAAGTGCCCCCGCCGTCCACATCGCCGCGCCGCGCAGCGAAAGCCCCGTCAGCGCGATCCCGCCATTCACCCAGCCGAACAAGGGAAGGACTAGCCACGTGAGCCACGGCAGGACGCCGTTCTGCCAGCGGTCGATCGGCGCTTCCGCGCTGACCGCGATGTCGCCGAGCCGCTTGGCGAGCGCCGAACAACGGTCGGCGTCCGCCTCGTCCATCGCGAGATCGTAATCGTCGAGCGCGGCTTCCGCGAGGCTGGTCACCTGCCGCTCGTCGGACGCGCATGCGCCCGGCACAAGGGCAGCCAGCAGCGCGCCGCAAATGGCCGGCGGAAAACCGGTTCGCCGCCAGGCGAGCCAGATCAGCGCGCCTGAGCCGATCCCCCACGCGGCGCCGCTGGCCCCCACCCATCGAGCCACGAAGGCCGCGCCAAACAGAACGGCGACGAGCGCAAGCGCGGGAAGGGAAACACCGTGCGCGCCCGTCAGCGCGAGCGCCAGCACCCAGCCCGCGTTGATGGCGACGGAAAAAATGAAAAGCGGATGGCGGCCGGAGGTCGGCGCCGCGCCGCCGACGGAAAAGGCCGCGATGGCCAGTCCGAGGTCGAGACCACCGAGCGCCAGCGCGGTGCGCAAGGCGGTCACGCCCGGAATGAAACGGAGAAGCACCGCGGGCGCCAGGAGCGCCCCCGCCGCGGCGAGGCACGGAACGAGCGCCGTGTCGCCCACCTCATCGGACATCTCGAAGAACTGGCGGCGCGCGGCCAGCGCGATGGAGAAAAAGAAGAGCGACATCAGCCCGTCGTTGACGACGCCGCGCAGGTCGAAGAGGAGGCGCGCGCCGCCCACCGAAAGAAACAGCGGCGTGTCGCGGATCAGAAAATACGAACCCGCGTGGGTTGTGTTGGCCCAGAGGAAGGCGATGAGACCGCCGATCAGAAACGCGGCCGACCCGCCGACGCGCCCGCGCGAGATCGCGCCCGCGGGCATGATCGGACGCTCCGGCAGCGGAGATCCGCGGAGTTCAAGGACGGCTTCTTTGAGGCGGCGAAGGACGACAGGCATGAACGGGAATCCAGAGTGGGAGTTGTTCGGCGGGGCGCATCGGTGGGCCCGACGGAAATCTAGCGAATTTCCAGCGGGGGCGTTCAGGTGATTTCTGGTTTCAAAAACGGTTTGAGTTCTCCGGTTGAATTCGAGCGGGAGGCGACCGTGCATTTCGCCGCCCGCATCAACGAATATTTACATGGTCTTAAGGCCGATTTAAGACCGCTCCGTTACACTCTCCTCATACACCAATCATGAGGATGACCTTCTCCCTCCCATCGGCCGCCCGTCGGCGTTTCACC
>JBBRXR010000391.1:0-2520 GCA_038238485.1 Elusimicrobiota bacterium
CCTCCGGCCGCGACACCACGCGCCCGCCCCTCACCGAAGAGCTGATCCAGGCGAACATTAAAACGTATCAGGAACAAGTGTTCCGCGTCCTTGATCCCAAGAAAACCGAGGTTCGTTATAACGGCGAATGGCTCTACGACCTCTTCGACCGCGCCAATCCCAACTTCCTCGCCAAGTCTCTCCTCCGACGCCACACGGTCCAGCAGCTCATGGAGCGTGAGGATTTCTCGCAGCGTCAGAAGGCGGGCCAGCCCATTTCGATGCTCGAGCTTATGTACCCCCTCTTCCAGGGATACGATTCAGTGGCGGTAAAAGCGGATGTGGAACTGGGAGGAAATGACCAGCTTTTCAACTTGCTGATGGGTCGCCAGATGCAGAAAGACGCCGGTCAGGAACCGCAGGTGGTCATGACACTGCCGCTCCTCGAAGGTCTCGACGGCGTGCGCAAAATGTCAAAATCCTATGGAAATCACATCGGCGTGAATGACGCGCCCGCCGAGATGTTTGGCAAGGTGATGTCGGTTTCCGACGAACTCATGTGGCGGTACTACGAGCTGCTGACCGAGGAAGATCTTGAGGCCGCTCGCGCCAAACATCCGATGGAAGCCAAGAAGCACCTGGGCTCGCGCATTGTCGGACGCTTTCATGGTGATGTGGCGGGCGCCGATGCGCGCACGAATTTCGAAAACATTTTCTCGAAGAAAGAAGAGCCGGAAGATCTCACCGATTTCAGCATGCCCCCGGCCGCCATGGATGCCGTCGAACTGATTGTGGCGGCGGGCCTCGCCGCCTCCAAGAGCGAAGCGCGACGCCTCATCGAGCAGGGCGGCGTGCAGCTCGGCGGCCGCCGCGTGGCGCTGGGCGAAAAAATTTCCGTGGCGGAACCGACCGTGTTGAAAGTCGGCAAACGGCGTTTCAAACGCCTCGTTCCCGCCTGAACGTTGAAGGAGAACCGAAGATGAACCCGTTACAGCAACTGTGGAACCACCGTCAGAGCGTTTGGCTCGACTTCATTGACCGCAATCTCATGAAGAGCGGCAAGCTCAAGAAAATGATCGCGGAGGACGGCATCCGCGGCATGACGTCGAACCCGACCATTTTCGAAAAAGCGATTTCGGCCGGCTCCGATTACGACGCCGACCTCAAGAAACTCGCGGCGAAGGGGCTTTCCGTCGAGGATATTTTTGAAAAGCTCGCGGTGAAGGACATTCAGAACGCGGCGGACGCGCTGCGCCCGGTTTTCAAGGAAAGCAAAGGCGAAGACGGATACGTCAGCCTCGAAGTCAGCCCGGATGTGGCCGATGACGCCGCAGCCACCGAAGCCCAGGCAAAGCACCTGTTCAAGGCCGTCGCCCGCCCGAACGTCATGATCAAGATTCCTGGAACGCCGCCGTGCATTCCGGCCATCGAATCCTCCATCGCCGCGGGCATTAACATCAACATCACGCTTCTGTTCTCGGTGAAGAACTACAAAGACGTCCTCGACGCTTATCTCAAGGGCCTCGAGCGCCGCGTCAAGAAGGGCCAGTCGATCAACAATATTTCCTCGGTGGCCAGCTTCTTCGTCAGCCGCGTTGACGGTGTCGTCGACAAAAAACTCGACGAGCTCGTCGCCGCGGGCGGAGAGAATGCCGAGAAGGCGAAGACGCTCCTGCACAAGGCCGCCATCGCGAACGCGAAGCTCGCGTACGAGCATTATCTTCTCGTCAGCGCGTCACCGCGTTGGCAGGCGCTTGCCAAGAAGGGCGCGCGTCCGCAGCGGCTGCTCTGGGCCAGCACCAGCACGAAGGACAAGCGCCTTCCCGACACCACTTACGTCGACGAACTCATCGGCCCCGATACCGTGAACACGATGCCGCCCGCGACCATTGACGCGTTTCGCGACCATGGCAAGCTTGAAGACAAGATCCGCTCGGGCGTGGGCCAGGCGCATTTCGACATTGCCGCGCTTGCTCAGGTGGGAATCGATCTTGAAGCCATGTTGCAGAAGCTTCAGAAGGACGGCGTGAAGTCCTTCAGCGCGTCGTTCGAAAGCCTCCTTCGCGTCGTCGGCGCCAAGCGTGAACTCCTCCTCGGCGTCGTCACGAAGCGCTCGAAGTTTGAGCTCGGCAAACTAAAGGGTGAATGGGAGGCCGCGCTCAAGAAGATGGAAAGCGAGCACTGGGGCAAACGCGTGTGGGAGAAAGACGCGACGCTCTGGAAAAACGACGAGGCCCACAAGAAAATCATTTTGAATTCGCTCGGATGGCTGACGGTCGCGCCGGAAGTCCGTCGCAACATCAAGCGGCTTGAAGCGATCGCCGCCGATGTCCGCAAGGCAAAGTTCACGAACGTGCTTCTCCTCGGCATGGGCGGATCGAGCCTGTGCCCGGAAGTCCTTCGCCTCACCTTCGGACGCAAGGCCGGCTCTCCCGACTTCGCGATCCTCGATTCCACCGAACCTGGTTCGGTGATCGACCGCGCATCGTGGTCGAAGCCCGAGAAGACATTCTTCATCGTCGCTTCGAAGTCAGGCTCCAC
>JBBRXR010000392.1:0-2505 GCA_038238485.1 Elusimicrobiota bacterium
ATGCCGGCCAGCGGGTTCATCGCCGGAAAAAGATTGAGGGAATTGGAGACGGAGGTCACCAGCGACGCCGGCCAGTTCATCGGCGGCTCCCACACGAAATTCAGACGGTGACGGGTGACCTTCTTGAAGAACTTGGTCAGGCGATCGACCTGCTCGGGGTTGGCGCCCATTTCGCGGGGAAGCCGGAAGAGCATGGTGCGCGCCTTGACGACGCCGGCGGCCACCGCGGCACGCTGATAGGCGCCGTGCACTTCGTGCGTGTCCTGGAAGTAGCCGTAACGATGGGCGAAGCTCTGCTTCTCGTCTTTCTGCGGATGGGTGATGACTTCGGGCGCGCAGGCGATGAATTCAAAGTCCTTCCTCGCCTCAGACACCCAGCGTTCGAGGGTCGAGGGTTTGGGCAGGCCGTCGAACCATTGGATGAGCTCAACGGCGTCGAGGCGGCCCTGAAAGGTTCGTTGGCTGACGGGGTAACCGGCGCAGGCGATCTTGATGGTGGTTGTCATGGTGAAGCGCGAAGTCTGGCATTTTGGTAAAAATTTTTTATGTGCGGAATTTGCGGCCGTTTAAACTGGGGTCGTCCGGGAGAGGCCGACGTCACGCTCCTCCGGACGATGAACGCCGCGCTCACCCACCGGGGGCCGGACGACGACGGATTTTTTGAAGGCGCGTTCACCGGTTCCGGGCCGATGGCGGGATCCGTCGGACTCGCGATGAGGCGCCTGGCCATCATCGACGTCGCCCATGGTCAGCAGCCCATAGAAAATGAGACCGGCGACGTGGTCGTGGTCTATAACGGCGAGATCTATAATTTCCCGGAGCTTCGTTCCGAGCTCGAGGCCGCCGGCCACCGCTTCAAGACCCATTCCGACACGGAAGTGATCGTTCACGGCTACGAAGTCTGGGGCGACGCCGTCACGCAGAAACTCAACGGCATGTTCGCGTTCGCCTTGTGGGACAAGCGGCGGAATCGACTTCTGCTCGCGCGCGATCACATGGGCATCAAGCCCGTTTATTACGCCGTGCTGGGCGACCGTCTCGTGTTCGGTTCAGAAATCAAAAGCCTCCTGGCCGATCCGGACGTGCCGCGTGACATCGACCCGCTCGCCATCGACGACTATCTTTCCCTTCGCTACATCCCCGCGCCGCGGTCCATCTACCAGGCCATCCGCAAGCTCGAGCCGGCCTCCCTCCTCGTCTGGGACAGCGGCCGCGTGGTCATCACGAAATACTGGAATTACAATCCGCCGGAAGTGGTCGACCGGGGCCTCGACTATTACCTCGAGAAGGCGGACGCGCTGATTTCCGACGCCGTCAAGCGCCAGCTCGTCAGCGAAGTCCCCCTCGGCACGTTCCTGTCGGGCGGCCTCGACTCGCCGACCATCGCGTACCACGCGAAGAAATTCAAGCCGGACCTGATGACCTTCACGATGTATTTCTCCGACCGCGCGCATTCGGAGCGCAGCGAGGCCGCGCTCGTGGCGAAGCATCTCGGCACGAACCACTATGAGCAGGAAGTCACGCCCGACGTCGAAGACATCGTGCCGGCGCTCGTCGACATCTTCGACGAGCCGTTCGGCGACGATTCCATGATCCCCACTTATTTCCTGACGAAGATGGCGCGCCAGCGCATGACGGTGGCGCTCTCGGGCGACGGCGGCGACGAACTCTTCGGCGGCTACCGCACCTACGTCGCCGACCGTTTCGCGCCCCTCTACCGCGCGATCCCCGAAACGCTTCGCCACGACATTATTGAACCGCTGCTCAACGGTCCGTTGGCGGCCGTGGCGTCCCAGCGCGCGCCGTCGTTGCTGGCCTTCATGCGCTCGGCCGGAAGGCCGTCCCCCCTCGAACACTTTGGTTGGACCGAACTTTTCCGCGAAGACGTGAAGGCGCGCCTCAAGTCGCCGCTCCTGAGCGAAGCGTCGCGTGGTCATTCGGCTTCGGAATCCTTCGAGCGGGCGTGGGCTTCGGCGGGCAGCCGGAAGGGGCTCGAACGTTTTCTCTACGTCGACCAGCAGACGCATCTGCCCGATGAATTCCTCGTCAAGGTCGATCGCTTGAGCATGGCGCACTCGCTCGAGGTGCGGCCGCCGTTCCTCGACGTCCGCCTCGTGGAGTTCGCCGCCGAAATCCCCGCGATCTACAAGCTCCGCGGCTGGACGACGAAGTGGCTGATCCGGCGCCTCATGAAGGGTCGGCTGCCGGAAGAGACGCTGGCCGGCACGAAGCGGGGCTTCGGCTCGCCGATGACGAACTGGATGTCGGGACCGCTTCTCAAGTTCGCGCGCGAGCGCTTCGCGCCGTCGCGCGTGAAAGAGAACCCGTACATCGATCCGCACGAGCCCATGCGCCTGCTGGACGCCTTTTTGTCGGGCCGCCGGGAGTTGGCGCGGCGGTTGTGGTCGCTTTTGATTCTGCTGGAATGGTACGAGCGGAAAGGGCGGGGTTAGGAGAAGGCGTTCAGCCCAGCACGGCGGCGATTTTTCCGAGCGCCACCGCATA
>JBBRXR010000393.1:0-2502 GCA_038238485.1 Elusimicrobiota bacterium
CATACGCGGCTTTGAGCCACGCGATAATGCTCGGAAAATCCCAGGACGTGGAATTGGCGCTCTTGGGCGCTAGCTGCTGGAGCTTGTCCTCGACCGATTCTTCGATCATCTGCCGGCTCCTGTCGGAGCTGTCTTTTCCGTCGAGGATCGTGTTTCGAAGCCGGTAGATGGCTTCGCGCTGCTTGTTCATGACGTTGTCGTAGTCGAGCACCTGCTTGCGGATGTCGAAGTTCATGGCCTCGACCTTCTTCTGCGCGTTCGCCACAGCCGTGTTGATCCAGGGATGCTGGATATCTTCGCCTTCCTGCATACCGAGCTTGCCCATGATCATGGAAATCCGCTCTGAACCGAACAGGCGCATGAGCTCGTCTTCGAGCGAGAGGTAAAAGCGGGAGCTGCCCGGGTCGCCCTGCCGGCCGGTTCGGCCGCGGAGCTGGTTGTCGATGCGGCGGGATTCGTGGCGCTCGGTGCCGAGCACGTGGAGCCCCCCTGTTTCCTTCACCACCGTGGCTTCCTCGGCGAGCTGAGGATTGCCGCCGAGCAGGATGTCGGTTCCGCGACCCGCCATATTGGTGGCGATGGTCACGGCGCCTTTCCTGCCCGCCTGCGCGATGATCGCGGCTTCCTGTTCGTGGTATTTGGCGTTGAGGACCTGGTGCGGCACGCCCTTGCGGCGAAGGACCGCGGAAAGGCTTTCGGACTTTTCGATGGAACGGGTGCCGACCAGGACCGGTTGCCCCTTCTTCCAGAGTTCTTCGATCTCCGTGACGATGGCGTTGATCTTCTCGGTTTCCGTCCGGAAAATGCGGTCCGGATTGTCGACGCGGACATTGACGCGGTTCGACGGAATAGCGGCGACATCGAGCTTGTAGATTTCCCAAAACTCGTTCGCTTCGGTGAGCGCCGTGCCGGTCATGCCCGAGAGCTTTTTGAACTGCCGGAAGAAGTTCTGGAACGTGATGGTGGCGAGCGTCTGGTTTTCCTCGGCGATGCGCATGTGCTCTTTCGCCTCGACGGCCTGGTGAAGTCCATCGGACCAGCGGCGGCCCGGCATGAGACGGCCGGTGAATTCGTCGACGATGATGACTTCGCCTTCCTTGATGACGTAGTGGACGTCCTTCTTGAAGAGATTGTGCGCGCGGAGCGCGGTGTTGATGTGGTGCACCCACTCGTTCTCGAGGTCGTCGTAGAGCGACGGCACCTTGAGGATGCGCTCGCACTTCTGCGTTCCCGCTTCCGTGAGGACCACGCTGTTGTTTTTCTCATCGACGATGTAGTCGAAGCCTTCGCCGAGATCGATGTTCTTGTACTTCGCCTCGATCTCTTCCTTCTCGGTGATGAAACGGCCCGTGAGATGTGGAATGACCTTGTCCGCGGCGTAGTAACGCTGCGTCGCGGGGTCTCCCTGGCCGGAGATGATGAGCGGGGTGCGCGCTTCGTCGATCAGGATGGAGTCGACTTCGTCGATGATTGCGAAATTGAACGGACGGAGAGAGCGGTCGCCCGGGTTGCGAACGAGATTGTCGCGCAGGTAGTCGAAGCCCAGCTCGTTGTTGGTGATATAGGTGATGTCGCAGGCGTGCATTTCTTTGTGCCGCGAGATGAGCATGTCGTGCTGGATGAATCCGACGGAAAGACCCAGGAACTTGTAAATCGGCCCCATCCACTCGGCGTCGCGCTTGGCGAGGTAGTCGTTGACGGTGACCACGTGCACGGGTGTTCCCGGAATGGCGTTGAGGTACGCGGCGAGCGTGGCGACAAGCGTTTTGCCTTCGCCGGTTTTCATCTCGGCGATCTTGCCGGAATGGAGGATCATGCCGCCGATGAGCTGAACGTCGAAGTGCCGCAGGCCGATGGTCCGCACCGACGCTTCGCGGACGGCAGCAAAGGCTTCGGGAAGGAGGTCGTCGAGCGTCTCGCCCTTCGCGAGACGTGCCCGGAATTCTTCGGTCTTTCCGCGAAGTCCCTCATCGCTGAGGGCCTTCATGTCCTTTTCAAAGGAGTTGACGCGGTCCACAATTGGGAGGAGTTTCTTGATGGCGCGCTCGTTTCGAGTGCCGCCGACGAGCTTCATTAGGAGATTAAACATGGCGCTGATATTAACAAATTGATCAGAAAAGCTGATTCCGGCTCATTTTGGGACGCTTTCCCCTCGTCAAATCAATGCGAATTTCCGTTCACGGGATGTTCACGCGCGCTTAAGGCGTTTTTAAGAACAATGGGTTAAATAATGAGGATATGAAGCGTTCCCTCTCTGCCGCCGGCGTTGCGATCCTGTACCTCGCGTCGAACGTTGCCCTCGGCTATTCCGCCGAAACGAACATGTGGGCGGAGCGGCGCAGCCGGATGGTGAAGGCTGCCACGTCCGTCGCCGCGCTACCCACCGAGCCCTCCCGAATTTCTGCGGTCCTGAGTGCGACCGCGCCGACCCGCCGTTCCATTGAATCCGCGCTCGGCGCTCAAGACAACCATTCTCCTGCCTCGGCGCGCCTGGCCCGTGCC
>JBBRXR010000394.1:0-2501 GCA_038238485.1 Elusimicrobiota bacterium
ACCGTGTATCCGACGGGCGGCGACATCATTCCGCACAGCCAGATGCTCACCGACACCGAACTCAAGATGTTCCAGGACTGGATCAGCGCGGGCATCAACTTCCGCGTGGTGGCCGACGGGGAAACGTCGCCGCTGTCGTTGCTCAATACGACCGAGTTCGTGAACACGGTGTGGCCGATCCTCGAGAACCATTGCCTCGTCTGCCACACGGCGGGCGGCCAGGGCGGACTGGCGATGAATCTCGACGGCGATCCGGGCAGGGCCGAGAGCGAGGCCGAACTCGTGGAGAACCGCATCGAAGCGGTCTCACGCCGCATCAACTTCATGGTTCCGCAGGCCAGTTATATCTTGCGCAAGCCGCTGGGCGAACGCCTCGGCGGCCTGTCCCACGTGGGCGGCCAGTTCTTCGCCGACTTCGAAGACCCGCAGTACAAGACCATCTATCACTGGATCTCCGCCGCCAATCCGGCGCTGGCCCCCGGCATTCCGCCGACGGACCTGGTCAACGTGGAGAACCACCCGAACCCGTTCCGCGATTCGACAATCATCGTCTACCGTCTGCAGGGCTCGGTGGCCGCGACGGTCACGATTCGCATCTACAGCCAGGCGGGCAAGATGATCAAGGACCTCCCGGGTCCCGCTGACGTCAGCTCGACGACCATGGGCTGGAACAAGGTGGAGTGGGACGGCAAGGATAAGAACGGGCGCGTCGTCGGAAACGATGTCTACTTCTACGCCGTCGAGGCGAAATTCAATGACGGAACCAACAAGATCATCCGGGGAAAATGCGTCAAGGTGAAATAAACCTCCGCCTCGCTGTCACGGTCCTGGGAATCGGTCTGTCCGCCTGCACCAAAGAGCACCGCGCCGCCGAAACGGTGGTGGCCTCATCGGGCCCCGCGACGCTTTCCTCCATGCAATCCGACATCTTCGCTCTGAGTTGCGCCATTTCCGGCTGCCACGACAATCGCGCCAATCCCGCCGGTCAGCTCACGATGACGTCCGTTCAGGCCACCTACGTCGGTCTGGTGAACCATAACAGCAGCGAAGCCACCGCCCGCAAACTGGTGGTGCCGGCGGATCCGGACCACAGCTACCTCGTCGATAAGTTAACGGGCACGCATCTGTCCGTGGGCGGGTCCGGCCGTCAGATGCCGCAGGACGCGGCGCCGCTCACGCCCGAACAGCTGGACCGCGTCGTCACGTGGATCAACAACGGCGCGCAGTTGAACTGACGTTTTTTTGTTTTATAATTCGCGCGTGAAATTAATTCCTTCGCGAACCCTCGCCGGCCTTTTCGCCCTCGCGTTCCTGTCCATTTCCCGCCCCGCTTTCGCGCTTCCCGAATACGCCGCTTACTCCGGATCCAATTGCATGGCGTGTCACGTCGGCCCGGTCGGCGGCTTCGGCCGCAAAATCCAGTCGATGAACGACGTCGGTTACATTTCCGAGCGCGTCTCGCTGAGCGGCGATTTCCTCTTCATGGCGCTCTATGACCAGCGCGATCCCGCCAAGGACCGCGCCGTTCTTTTCCCCATGGAAGCCGCCATTCACCTGAACGTGTCGCTCACGCCGAAGATCACGCTCGCCGCAAGCCAGGACTACGGGACGCTTCGAGAGGCGTACATGATGGTGCACAACGAAGCGCAGACCGTCTATGCGCGTGCCGGTTTCTTCACGCTTCCCTACGGCCTTCTCTTTTCCGACCACACGTCCTTCGTGAAGGAGGGACGCGTGGAAACGGGTAGCCGCACCTTCGACGAGCTCGGCACGGGCGCGGGGCTCTTCAGCGTGCGCTACAAGGATTCCGGCATCGAGGCGGGCCTGTCAGGCCAGCCGTGGTTTCTCAACCTGGCGATGACGTCGGGCGTGGTGGGACAGGAAGAACGTTCGTTTCCGTCGAGCCAGTCGGGCAGCAAGCGCGCGATCACCCGTCGCGGTGGGTTCATCACCAAGCACGCCAGCCTGGGTGTGTCGATGTACACGAACGACAACGAACTTCTGGACCGCCGCATCCTGCGTTACAACACGTTCGGCTGGGTGACCGGCGGAAGGTGGGCGCTCCTCTTCGAGCATGACGAAGGAACCGACGAGAAATTCACGGTGAGCGGGTCCACGCAGATCTCCGCGTCGTACGCGGAAATCTGCTACGCCTTCCCGTTTCCGGGTCGGCGAACCAGTTACCTCAAATTCCGCTACGAACGCCTCGACCCCAACCGCTCTTTGAGCGGAGACGGACTTCAACGCTTCGTTCCGAGCTATCGATTTTCGCCCGCCGATTACGTCACCGTTGAGACCTTCTATCGCAAGAATAAGGAAGAGAAAGACGAGAAGGCCAACGACGACGTTTACATCATCACGCGCGTCTCTTTCTAGCTGGATTCTCGCGCCGTAATTGCGGCTTGACGGCAGGCCGCTCCGGCGACAAGCTTCAAGTATGAAATCCAACGCGCAGAGAAAGCTCACTCGCTTCTACATCATCAACCCGATCGGCGACCGCC
>JBBRXR010000395.1:0-2484 GCA_038238485.1 Elusimicrobiota bacterium
ACGACCAACGGAACATGCACCATCGCCTGATCGAGCCGTTCACCGTCGTCTTCGCTGTCGAAAGATTCTCCGCGGCAGCCGGTGATGATCATCACCGTCGGCCGCGTCCGGTCGAGCGTCATTTCGTAGAAGCGGGCGAGGGCACGGTCCACCGCGTGGATGCGCGCGTCATGAAGGCGAACACGGGCCAGCGCGTCGGGACGGGCGAGCCCGTCCGCGCCCGACGGAAGCCCCTGCGTGGTCACCAGAAAGCGACTGAGCTCGGGGCCGATGGGCGTGAGATCGTCGAGGCGCGAGAAGGTCGCGGCTTCGGCGGCGCCGCTCAGATGGAGCCACACGGCCACTTTCTTTTTCCGTTCCCTGGCTCGAAACCAAAGCGCCGCGTCGCGCGCGGCGTCGAGCACGCCGGACGACGAGGAGAACTCGGTTCCGGACACAGCCGTGACGAACTCCGGATCATCTGAGAACGCCGCTGTCTCGAACCCACGCGCGCGCAGGCGTTCCAGCAGACCGATCGCGCCGGGCGCCGCCGCCTCGAAGGCATGGCGTGATGTGGAGAGGCTGCGCAACGCGAGCGGGAGATCCGGCGAGGAGGACAACGCGTCATCGAACACGTATCCCTGGGCGGCCAGGTCCGGAAGAAACTCGGCCGTCGACCGCGGGTAACCATGGAAAGGAAGGTGATCGGCGCGGACGCGGTCGATGGTGATAATGGCAACGCGGTCGACGTTGCGCCGGTAGCGATCGAGCTTGATGGCGATGAGGAGGGCCGCGGCGAGGACCGCCGGCCAGAGGAGTCGTTTCACGTCTCTATCTTAACTGAAGGAGGTAAACCGCCGACGCGATGGTCGCGACCGGCCCACCGACAATGCCCGCCCAGGCGGACCAGTCGAGTTGGGAGAGCAGGGCCTTTTCGCTCTCGGCAAAGATGAAGATTCCGTCGGGGGATCTGGACACGGTGACGATCGGATCAGCGGGACCGGCCTCGACACTGGCGCCGGCCTGGTCGGCCAGCTCGCGCGCTTTGCGCGCCACGCCCGCCTCCCATTCCTGCGGGTCCACGGCGCCGTCGCCATTGGCATCGAGCTTCTTCATCGCCTCGGGATCACTCTTGAGCACACGCGCCGCATCGCGCGGGTTGAGCCGGTTGTTGAGAATGGCGTTGTCCGCCGGCGTCGCGTATCCAATCAGGAACAGCGGCTGGCCTTCCCGCAGGATATGCGCCTGCACACGTCGCGTGTTCCAGGAATTTCCGAGGGAGGAAAGAAATTTTGAGACCGCGTCGTCGCGGAACCCGCGGGCGAGCCCGTTCGAGCTGACATTCACTTCCGGAGCGAACTGCAGCTCCACCTTCACGGGCGAGACGCGGGCGAGGCCCGTTTCGTCCTCGATCAGAAATGCCGTGTCGCTCGAGTCGCGTTCATAGATTTTCGTCCAGTGGCTGTTTCGGCCGCTGCTCCGCCGCTCTTCGACCACGATCCGGAAGTAGGCGCACGGCCGCTGGAAGATGGGGTCATCGATGGATTTCTCCATGCGCACGCGACCGTCGAGCTCCACCGAGCCCATGGCCATCGAGCGAACGCGGGACGTGGCAAGACCGAGGATGCGATTGCGCACGCGCATCCGCTGGAAGCCGTGCAAGAACCACACCACACCGGCCACCAGGCCGATGACGCTCCAGACAGTGAGATCGTTCAGTTGGGCACCGCGATATTGATGTCGACGTCGCGGCGTTCCTCGTCGGAAACCTTGAACATTTCCTGCGGGTTGAGGCTCATGAACTTCGCCACGAAGACATCGGGGATGGAGGCGATGCGGATGTTGTAGTTGTTGACGCTGTCGTTGTAGAACTCGCGCCGGTCGGCGATCTGGCTTTCAAGCCCCGAGATGCGCGTCTGAAGCTGCTGGAAGCTTCCCTCGGCCTTGAGCTGCGGATAGTTTTCAGCGAGGGCGAAGAGCTTGGTCAGCGCGCCGGATAGCTGGCCTTCGGCCTGGGCTTTGGCGGCCACGCCCTGGGCGCCCTGGGCGGTGTTGCGCATTTCGATCACCTTCGTCAGCGTGCCCTTTTCGTATCCCATGTAGGATTCGCAGGTCTTGATGAGCTTGGGCAATTCGTCATGTCGCTGCTTGAGCAGGACGTCGATGTTGCTCCAGGCCTTCACGATGTCGTTCTTGACCACGATCAGGCCGTTGTAAATCCCCACCAGAAACAGCGCGGAACCGACCACCACGAAGGCCAAAACTCCCAAAACGATCAACGATGTCATCCTATCCTCCCGCCCTGGTCGGGCTCAGTATGGCGGCGGCTCCGCCGGTCAAAATATCCCCCCAAAACCCTCACAAATCAAGGAATAGGCTGATTTTGACGGGCGGCAATTGTGGGAACGATACCGTCGGAAACTCGTAAAATGGGGTATGAAAAACACCCAAGTCGTGGTTCTGCAACCAAGGGGAGGGCGCCGCAGTCATCAACACAAAAGGCAC
>JBBRXR010000396.1:0-2461 GCA_038238485.1 Elusimicrobiota bacterium
CCCATGGGCGGTCAATAGTCGCGGCGGCCCCGTTTGCTATTGTGGCCGCGTGAATCGTTCGGAGAAGGCGCAGCCGGGTTTTGCGGGTGGAATGACGGTGATCGTGATGTTCGCCGCGCTGGCGCGCGGCGCGCACGATCTCTGGTCCGCCACGCTGGTCCACGCCGTTCTCCTGATCGGCCTCGCGGCCGTTCTCATCGCCTTTTACCGGCGCCCGGCGGGTTTCGGGCTTCGTCTTCCATTATTGTCGGCCGCCGTGGCCCTGTTCGCGGCCGCCGCCCTCTCCACCGCCGTTGCCGCCAACCGGTTCGATGCCATTTTTTCCCTGAAAGACCTTCTGGCCGCTCTCCTCGCCTTCTTCGCCGGCGCCAACGCCTTCCGCACCGATGACGACACGGACCTTCTGTTGACCATGATGGTTCCGGTCCTCTGGATCCAGGCGGCGACCATGGTGGTTCAATTGGTGGCGACCGGCGCGTTCCATGGACTGGTCGAGGCGCAGGGAACCCTGGTGAACCCCAACATCCAGGCGGCTTTCGCCGTCTTCTGGGTGCCGCCGCTCGTGTTCCGGGTGATGGCCGCGCGCGCGAACGGACACCGTTTCCTTTATTTCACGTCCGGTCTCGCCGCGTCGCTCGCGGCCGTCGTTCTCGCGGGCAGCACGTGGGCGATGGTCTGCCTCGGCGTGGCGCTGCTTGGCGCCTTCGCGCTCCGGCAGAGCCGGCCCGCCCGGTTGTGGAGCTGTCTCGTCGCCGGCGCGGCGCTGGTGGCGCTCGCGCTCTGGTACAAATTCAGCCACAGCGAAGCCTGGGCCGTCGCCGGCGTTCCGGCGCCGGCCGGGAGCGACCGCCTGCGCTGGTGGGCCGCCGCGCTTCGCATGTTCCTCGCACACCCCTGGTTCGGCGTGGGCCTCGGCGGTTTTCCCACCGCTTACCCGGCGTTCCGATCGGGGCCGGGTCAGAGCACGCTTTTCGCGCACAGCCTGCCGCTCATGGTCCTCGCGGAAACCGGCGCGGTCGGCGGCGCCGCGGCGATCGCGTTCATCCTCGCCTGGAAACGCCGCGCGCTGCCGGCGCTCGTCGAACGGGGACCGTTCGTGGCGGGCGCGATGCTCTTCCTCTTGTCGTCGCTCGTGAACGTCGGGCCGGAATACCTGGTCAACCAGCTCGTGCTCGGACTGTTCCTCGGGATCGCGGTGGCGACGGTGCCCACGTTCGAGGTGCGCCCGCGGCTCTCGGTGGTGATCCTCGCGTCCGGCCTCGCCGTGCTCGCGCTGCCGCTGCTGGCCGCGCCGTTCCTCGCGAGTCGCCTCATCGTCGACGGGAAAGCGCGGTTGGCCTCCCGAGACGCGGTGACCGCGCGAAAACGCTTCGACTCCGCCATCCAGCTCGATTCGACGTCGTGGGAAGGTTATTACGGGCGCTCGCTCGCGCTTTGGACGAACGGCGCCGCCACGCCGGAGGAGCGCCGCGCCGCGCTGGCCGACATGGACCGCGCGATCGCGCTTAACAAACTGGATGGACAGTTGTGGTGGGAAAGCGGCGAGATGCTGAAGGAAGACGGCCGGATGGACGCCGCCCGCGTGGCGCTCACGCGCGCGCAGGCGCTTCGGCCCGACGACGACCGGATCAAGCAGGAGTTGGGCGGGTTTTAGTTTTTAGCGGCGATGGCGCGAGTGGATCGCGTTGAGCGATTCGAGGGCTTCGTGAACGCCGGGTGAGACATCAATGACGCGCTGAAACGCCTGGGCCGCTTCCGGGTATCGTTCGAGCCCGTAGAGACTGTTGGCGACGCCGAGGATGGCGAGCGGGTCGTTGGGCCGCGTGCGAAGCGCCTGCTGATACGCGCCGAGCGCCAGCCGCGGCTGGCTCTTGAGAAGGTAAAGATTTCCGAGGTTGAAGGCCGAGTCGAACGCCGCGGGCGACAGCTTTACGGCCTGCTGGTAGGCGTCAATGGCCTTGTCGGCGTTGCGCAGCGCCTGGTAGGAACGGCCGAGCAGCTCGAAGGCGCGCGATTTCGTGGCCGCGCCGTCCGACTCGCGCCATCTCGGCATGCCCGAATTGAGCGCGTCGATCGTATTGATATAATTCCGTTCGGTGAAGGCCTTCTCGGCCTTGTCCATGAACGGCGCGAAATCATGGTGGCAGGCCGTGGCCAGGAGCGAACAGACCGCGAGCACGAGAAGGGGGCGTTTCACGCCCGGGATATTACACTAATGGAAAAGATCGATCTCACCAAGCCGCTGCGACTTCAGCTCGACAACTTCACCGACAACATGTGGGGCGGCGACTGGATTCCCAAGCTCAAGAGTGTTCGCGATACCGGCGGCCCCGTCGGCGAATCGTGGGAGTTTTCCGCGCACCCGGCGCATCCCAGTCAGATTCTGACGAGCGCCCGCATTTCCGTTCGCGACCTGCTGGCCGCGCATCCCGTTGAGGTCCTCGGCCCGCGCACGGCCGCC
>JBBRXR010000397.1:0-2458 GCA_038238485.1 Elusimicrobiota bacterium
GGAGAAAATGTCTTTCTTGAACGGACCGAGCTTCTGAAAGCTTTCCATCGCGCGGTCCGACGCGGTGCGTGGGCGGTAGCCGGGGCCCATCGCGCGGCGCCGCTGCTCTTCATTGGCCTCTTCGGCGCGCCGCGCGCTGTAAACGGCCTGGGCGAACTGTTCGTTGCCGGGTGTGCGAGACATGACGACAAGGACTTTTGGACGGCTTTCCGTGAGTTCGCCACCGCGGCTGAATGTGACGAGGAACGTGGCCTCGTTGACGTTCTGATCCCAGAGCTGAACATCGATCGATTGGATCTGGTCGGGGACAAATTTCTGCGTGGCGACCTGCTCGGACACGGATACCAAGGCCGATCCGTTCGACCGAAGGAAATACTCCCGGATATTTTCCAGCGCCGGCTCGAACTCGCGCGGCGGCGGTCGGCTCCAACGAAACGCCCCGGACAGTCGCTCCACGACCGGCGCCGGCAGCGGTGGAACGTTCTGAGGGTTGCCCGCCGTGACGAGGCCCTTGTCGTAGTCCTTGAAGGGCGCCAGCGCGGCGACGATGTCATCGTGCAGCTTCTGCGAAATCTTGTTCGCGGCCAGGAGCTCGGCGAGGTTGATATTAACCAGGCGGTCGTATCCGACGGGGAAGCGATAACCGCTCGCCACCATCACCATCGCCTCCGCGGTGTCACGGTGTCCGGTGCCCAGGGCGATGACGCGCCACTTACCGGTCATGTTCTTGGTCAGTTCGAGGAGGTACGTGTCACCAATGACGTCCATGACCTTGTGGCGCGCCAGGCGCTCGCGGAGGTCGGCGCTGGCCCACGCGGCCGGATTGCTCACGTCGACGTAGTTGGGGCGCGGAAGGCGATCGGCGCGATGGAGGTCCTCCACCTCGCCGGGCCGGTAGGGTTCGGCGCCATTGAAATGGGTGGGGCGGAGTTCGGCGAGCGTGCGCTCGGCGAACGTCGGGTGCGGGCCGAGCGCCTGAACCAGGCCCGTGACATCGTTGGGGTCGATCGCGATGCGGAACTCGAGCGGATCGCGTTGAAGTGTGCCGTAGTTGCCGACGAAAATGATCTCGGAATTCGGCTCATCGTCGGGAAGCGGAAGAAACATGATCGCGGTCTTGTTGTCGCGCCGGAAGATCACGGGCTCGCGAAGCCGGAAGTCGGGCGCCGGTGGCGACCAGCCCTGCAGCGGCGCGACCGCGTCAAGGAACATCTCGGCGCTGCCGTCGAGAATCGGCAGTTCGTCTCCGTGGACAAAAATGTCGGCGTCGCGAACGCCCCGCACTTTCAGCGCGAAGAGCAGGTGCTCAACAGTGGCGACGCTCATGCCGTGGTTCTCGAGTCCGGTGAGTCGGCGCAGGTTACGGCGGATGAAACCAAGCAGGGCGGGGATTTTGCCGGCGCCCATCGACAGCACCGCTCCGTCCACGCGATAAAAATTGACCCCCGCGCCCGACTGGCGCGGAACGACGCGGATCCACGCGCGCTCGCCGGCGTGCAGGCTCACGTCCACGAGCTTCACGCCCACCTTCGATACGACAAAACGTTTCAGCCATCGCCGGATGCTTTCGTAAATCCGGGGAAAGAACCCCTGCACGATCATCATCCTCACGCGTCCCGGCGTGAACGTCACTTCAAGGGCGACGCCCAGGTCGCCGCGACGCACCCGAACGCGGACGCTGGCGCCGTCCCTGGACCGCTCCAAGTCCACGCCGTCGAGCGTCAGCGCGAGGCGGCCCAGCGCCTTGCGGCCCCAGGCCACGAGGTCCGGACGGTTCGTGAGTGTACCGCGCGCGATGAGCGAAATGGCCAGTTCGGCGCGCGCGCCAAGCGGCGCTGGCTCGGGCGCCAGCGTCTGGCTGCGCGCGAGCATCCCGTCCAGCGCGTCTTCGGGACGCATCAAATCGCGCAGCGGCGCGCTGGCGTCCCAGCCGCGCAGATCGCCGGTGCCCGGCGTGAAGGACACGTAGCGACGGCCGAGACTCTCCGCGGCTCGCGCGATGGCGTCGCCGTGGTAACCACCCGCGACCACCACGATTGAACCGTTCGGCGCCGACGCCGACAGGCGGCGAATGTTGGTCTCGAACTCGCGATTGCGCAGTTCGGCGTAACGGTAGAAGTCTTTCGCGGGCTCGAGAGCGGCGCGGGCGCCGTTGAGCTCAGCGGCGAGGGCGGCGACGTCGGCATCTTCCGACGCGCCGAGCGGCGAGAGGATCTCCGCCCAGTCCTTGGGAGCGAGCGTCAGGCGCGAGAGCTTCGAGAGGAGCCGGGCGCGGCGGTCGAGAGCGAGAAGGTCGCGCTCCGCGCCGCTGACCGCAAGAGGCGAGAGCACCTCGGAACGCAGGCGCTCCACGGCGGCATAGAGCCGGTCGGGAGAAACGGATTCGACGAGCAGGGCGTGCTCCAGGTGAAGGCGAAGATTCGGATAGGCGGCGATGTCGATGGCGTGCGCGCCGCAC
>JBBRXR010000398.1:0-2451 GCA_038238485.1 Elusimicrobiota bacterium
CATATCCACGACGAGCCACACCTCTTCACCTTTGTGCTCAACCGCGCCGGCGACGTGCTCAAGGCGCAGGGGGGAACGTTCTTTTCCGTGCGCGACGACGTCGGCGAGCTTTTCCCGGAGGCGTCGAAGGGCGTCTCGCTTGCGCTGCTGCGTGAAATTCCGTTCAAGCTGAAGAACGGCCTGGCCGGCTGGTGCGCGACCAACCGGAAATCGATTATTGTTGAGAACGCGCAGGGCGACGAACGCTTCAACCGCGCCGTCGACGTCATTACGGGCATCCGCACGCGGTCCATTCTTTGCGTGCCGGTGATGCGCAAAGATACCGTGCTCGGCGTGGTGGAGCTCGTCAACCGCGTTGACGGTGTGTTTCGCGATCCCGACCTCGAATTTCTTCAATACCTCGCCCGACAGGTGGGCGTGGCCATCGAAAACTGCCGGCTCTACCGCGAGACCCAGGACCTCCTGGGTTACACGTCGAGCGTCATCAACTCGCTGAGCGGCGGTTTCATTTCCACGGACCTGAAAGGCGTCGTCACGCGCTGCAACCACTCGGCCTGCCGCATCCTCGGTATCGTGGCTGAAGATGTGCTCGGCAAGCCGCTCCTCCAGGCCTTGCCCGATTACCCGGCCTTCGCGGCCATCCTCGAGATCACCCAGAAACACCAGACGGCGGCCGCGCGTCAGGAAATCGAACTTCAGCGCCCTAACGGCGCCAAGATGCTCGTCGGTTACACCACGTTTCTCGTTCGCGGCGAAGCCCAGCACCACGGTGCGGGCATCCTCTTCCAGGACATCACTCACCTCCGACGCTCGTCCTGAAACAGGCGGGTTCTTTGTATCATTCCGCCGCACCCGCTCCTTCCGCGTTTCCATGAAAAAATCCACGCCCCAGCATTGTGACTTCCTCGTCATTGGCTCCGGACTGGCCGGTCTGTCGACCGCGCTCCGGTTGGCCCGGACGGGCACGGTCACGCTTGTCACGAAAGGCCACCTGGAAGACGGCGCCACGGAATACGCCCAGGGGGGCATCGCGGCGGTCACCAACCCCGGCGACAGCTTTCAGAGCCACATCAGCGACACGAAGGCCGCGGGCGCGGGGCTGTGCAACGAGCGGACCGTGAACGCCGTGGTCACCGAGGGCCCGGCGCGCGTGCGCGAGTTGATTGAGAGCGGCGTCCGCTTTTCGCTTCGCGAGAAATCCGGCGATGAGCCCGAGACGTTTTCCCTCGGCCTCGAGGGCGGCCATTCCCACCGCCGCATCCTCCACGTCGCCGACCGGACCGGACGGCAGATCCACCACGCGTTGATCAAGCGCGTGCGCGAGAACAAACAGATCCGCGTCCTCGAAGAACATTTCGCCGTCGACCTCCTTTCCAGTCGTCACTACGACCTCGGACAGGTGAACGCCTGCCTTGGCGCCTACGTCCTCAACCGCCGGTCACGGCGCGTGGAGACCATCCTCGCGCGCGCCACCGTGCTGGCCACCGGCGGCGCCGGAAAGACCTATCTCTACACGACGAACCCCGACGTCGCGACGGGCGACGGCATGGCGATGGCGTTTCGCGCGGGCGTCGCGCTCGGCAACATGGAGTTCGTGCAGTTTCATCCCACGTGCCTTTATCACCCGTACGCGAAGTCGTTCCTCATCAGCGAAGCGATGCGCGGCGAGGGCGGCAAGCTCCGCCTGCGTTCGGGCGAACAGTTCATGCGCCGGTACTCGAAGCAGAAGGAGCTCGCGCCGCGCGACGTCGTGGCGCGCGCCATCGACAAGGAACTCAAAAAGAGTGGCGACGACTGCGTTTACCTCGACATCACGCACCGAGATCCGGCCTACGTGCGCCGCCGTTTTCCCGTCATCTACAAGAAGTGCAAGGAGTTCGGCATCGATATCACGCGCCAGCCGATCCCCGTCGTACCGGCCGCGCACTACTTCTGCGGCGGCGTCTGCGTGAACGAGGCGGGGGAAACCAGCCTGCCGCGCCTGTTCGCCGTCGGAGAAGTGGCCTACACCGGACTTCACGGCGCCAACCGGCTGGCCTCGAACTCCCTTTTGGAATGCGTCGTCTTCGCGCACCGCGCGGCGCGCCGCGCCGCCGAAGTGGTGGAAGAAAAGCTTCCGCCTGTGAAGATTCCCGCGTGGAATCCCGGCGGCGCCCGCGACCCCGACGAGCAGGTCGTCATCTCCCAGAACTGGGACGAGATCCGCCGCGTCATGTGGAACTATGTCGGCATTGAACGTTCTGATAAGCGTCTCGCGCGCGCGTTGCGCCGGGTGGAACTGCTGAAGCAGGAAATCCAGGAGTACTACTGGGACTTCCACGTCACGGCCGAACTTCTGGAACTTCGAAACGTGGCCCTCGTTGGAGAACTCGTGATCCGTTCCGCGCTGGCGCGCCAGGAGAGCCGAGGCCTTCACTACAACCGGGACCATTCCGTTCGCAACGACCGGGC
>JBBRXR010000399.1:0-2448 GCA_038238485.1 Elusimicrobiota bacterium
CCTCGCTTCGCCAGGACGGCGGCGCCGACGTCTCTGCCACGCTGCAGCGCATCTCCGCGCCGGGCCTCCTCGTGTTCTTCCTCACCACCACCTTCGCGTTCACCGACTGGATGATGTCGCTCGAGCCGCACTGGTACTCGACGATCTACGGCGCGATGGTGCTCGTGGGCCACGCGGT
The DNA here is from genome assembly GCA_038238485.1 of Elusimicrobiota bacterium. Taxonomy (GTDB): domain Bacteria; phylum Elusimicrobiota; class Elusimicrobia; order F11; family F11; genus JBBRXR01. Next base: position 179 of record JBBRXR010000399.1, read on the forward strand.
CGGGGCGCTCGCCTTCGGCATCCTCGTCTCCGCGCTCCTGGCCGGTGAGACCGACCTTCGCGCGCTGGTCAATTCCGCGCGCTCGCATCAGCTTGGCAATCTGCTGTTCGCGTTCATCATGTTCTGGATCTACCTCAGTTTCTGTCAGTACTTCCTGATCTGGTCTGCCAACCTTGCGGAGGAAGTGCCGTGGGTGATCCGCCGCACGACCGACGGCTGGCAGTGGCTCGCCATCGCCCTGGTTGTCGGACATTTCGCCCTTCCATTTTTTGTCCTGCTCTCCCGCGACGTGAAGCGCCGCCCGATGTGGCTGGCGGCCGTCGCCGCCTGGATGCTCGTGTTCCGCTGGCTCGACACGTTCTGGCTCGTCGCGCCCGCCCTGCGCGCCGACGGCTTCCAGGTTCGCTGGTACGAGATCGCGTCCACGGTCGGCATCGGCGGACTGTGGCTCTGGTATTTCGCCGGCCAGCTCGCGTCGCGTCGCCTGGCGCCCATCGGCGATCCGAGATTGTCCGAGGCAACGTCATGAGCGACCAGCACGGACCCGAGCATTATGAAGAGACGGACATGGAAGCGCGGCCGATCCAGATCGCCGCGGCGGGCATCGCCGTCTTTCTAGCGCTGGCCCTCACGTTGAGCGCGATCACCGTGAAGCTTGTCACGCGCCACCGCGTGGAGACGGACGAACCGGCGGTTTTCGCGTCGAAGCGGCTCCCCCCCCCGCCGCGACTTCAGGTGGACGAAGTCGGCGACCTCGCCGCCTACCGCCATCATGAGGCCGCCCTTCTCAACAACTATGGCTGGATCGACGCGACGCGCGGCGTCGTTCGCCTGCCCATCGACCGCGCCATCGATCTCACGGCCGCCGAGCTTTATCGGGGTTCGAAATGAAGCGCGCGCTGATCGTCATCGCGACGCTCGCGCTGTCGCTGTCCGTTCGCGCGGAGAGCCGGAGCGAGGCGCTGCTCAACCAGATCACCTTCAACCCACCGCTCGGCGCCGCCGTGCCGCTCGACACCGTTTTCAAGGACGAAGCCGGCGCCGAGGTGCGGCTCGGCGATCTCTTTCACGGCAAGCCCGTGGTCATGGCACCGGTTTATTTCGAATGTCCGATGCTCTGCACGCTCACGCTCAACGGCCTCCTCAAGGCGGCGCGCGCCGTTCGGCCGACCGCCGGCCCGGATTTCACCGTCGTGGCCTTCAGCATCAACCCGAAGGACACGCCCGCCCTCGCCGCGGCCAAGCGCGAGAGTTACGCCAAGGGCTATAACCGCCCCGGCTCCGACGGCGGCTGGCGCTTCCTCACCGGCACGCCGGAGTCGATCGCCACGCTGAGCCGCGCGCTCGGCTTCACTTACGTCTACGATGCGGCCACCGGGCAGTACGGCCACGCCTCCGCGCTCGCCGTGCTCGCCAAGGACGGAAAAATCGTCCGCGGCCTCGACGGCCCGGAGTTCGAACCCAAAGATCTAAAACTCGCGCTGATCGAAGCCGCCGAGGGCCGGATCGGCACGCCGATCGAGAAGGCGCTCATGTATTGCTATTCCTTTGACGGATCGACGGGCCGCTACAGCATGCAGATCATGAAGGTCGTCCGCACCGCAGGCGCGGCCACGGCGCTGCTGCTCGGGCTCGGCATCGGGTATCAGGTCCGCAAAGAACGCCGGCGCGCCGCCGACGCGGGGGCCGCCTCATGATGAGCGGCATTTTCTCCAACCTGCCGCTCTTCCCCGAGCAGGCCTCGAACCTGGCGCCCAAGATCGACGGCGTGTTCTTCGGCGTCCTGGCCGTCACCATTTTCTTCACCGCCCTCATTCTGCTGGCCATCTGCTTTTTCCTGATTCGCTACCGCAAGGCGTCGAAGGCGCCGCGCGGCGGAGAGATCGATCAACGCACGCAGGTCATCATGGAGATCGCGTGGTCGATTATCCCCCTCGGCATCGCCCTGGTGCTTTTCCTCTGGGCGGCGGCCGTCTACCAGGACATCGTCACGCCGCCCGAAAATGCCACGGACATTTACGTCGTCGGTAAACAGTGGATGTGGAAGCTCCAGCATCCGAGCGGCAAGCGCGAGATCAATGAGCTCCACCTTCCGATCGGCCGTCCCGTTCGCCTGGTGATGACGTCACAGGACGTGATCCACAGCTTTTTCGTCCCGGCCTTCCGCACGAAGATGGACGTCCTCCCCAACCGGTTCACGGAATCGTGGTTCATTCCGACGAAGGTGGGCCGCTATCATCTTTTCTGCGCAGAGTATTGCGGCACACAGC
>JBBRXR010000400.1:0-2441 GCA_038238485.1 Elusimicrobiota bacterium
CCTCATCATAATTCGCTTCGGGCAGGAGAATCGCGCCCTTGAAGCCGATGTCGCGCGCCTGCCGGACCAGGATGCCGCCTTCCGAAAACATGCCGCCGAAGTAAAGGGCGTCGGGCGAAAGGGCCTTCACGCGCGTCAACAGAGAGCGGAAGTCCCGATCGCCCACCTGGAGCCCTTCGAAGGCGACGATCTTGGCGCCGCGAGCTTCCACCTGGTTCCGGAATTCTTCGGCGACGCCCTGCCCGTAAGAAGTCTTGTCGTGAATCACGGCCACCTTCTTGAGGCCCAGCGTCTGCGTGATGAAGTCGGCGCCAACGCTTCCCTGAACGTTGTCCGTGGTATTGACGCGGAAGATGCACTTGGTGAGCGTCCACTGGGGCGAGAGCTGCTGTTTGGTGAGTTCAGGGTTGGAGGAAGCGGGTGAGATCATCGGGAGGTTGTTCTGGGCGTACACGCGGGAAGCGGGAATGGAGCAGCCGGAATTGAAGTGGCCGATCACGCCGACGACGCTCCTGTCGGCCACGATGCGGTTGGCGACGCTCACGGCTTCCTTCGGATCGCTGCGATCATCAAAGGAGACGAGTTCCACCGGATGCGCGGGGTTGGCCGCGTTGTGCTCGGCGACGGCCATCTCGATGGCGCGTTTGAGGCCCTGGCCCAGCGACGCGATGTCGCCGGTGAGTGGAAGTCCGACGGCAAGTTTCACCGTTTTCACCTTGGCCTGACAGGAAGCGATCAAGCCGATCGTGAGAAAAAGAATTCCGGACTTCAGCAGAGCTGACTTAGTGCGCTTCAACATCAGGCCTCCGTGCGTTCATTTTAATCTGACCGAGGCTCGTGTAAACCATGCAGGTGTACATGCCCATTGCCTTGTAGAAAGGCGCCGAACTGAAATGGTCGTCGAGCCGCCAGCGAAGGGTGAAGGCGCTCAAGACGACCAGCAGCGAGAAGAAGGCGCCCGAAAAAATCAGCCAGGCCCAGAGGCGTGTGAACCAGATGGAATTCACGACGATAAGGATCAGAAGGGCCAGCGGCATCGCCCATCCCCACCAGGCCAGCGACGAAGCGATCCGCACCGTCGAAATGAAGAGAAACGTGGCCGTAAGCTGGGCGGCGATGAGAACGGCGCGCCCGAGGGTCATTAAAACTTCAGGTGGCCGAGAATCGCCTTGATCTCCGCTTTCGCGGAGACGGGGCGCGGCATCACGGTGATCGCCCGCTCTGGGTCCTTGAGTCCATGACCGGTAATGATGGCGACGACGGTCGCGCCTTTGTCGATCTTTCCGCCCTGCTGAACAAACTTGCGAAGGCCGGCGATGCCAGCCGCGCTCGCGGGCTCGCAAAACACGCCTTCGAGCGACGCCATCATCTTGTACGCCTCTATGATCTCGGCGTCCGACACAAAATCAATCTTGCCCGACGATTCGTCGCGCGCTGCTTCCGCTTTCTTCCATGACGCCGGGTTGCCGATGCGGATGGCGGTGGCGATCGTGGTCGGGCTTTTTACCGGGGCGCCATGGACGATCGGCGCGGCGCCTTCGGCCTGGTATCCCATCATCCGCGGACGGCGATCAGCTTTCTTCTTGGCAAAAAATTCCTGGTAGCCCATCCAGTAGGCGCTGATGTTGCCGGCATTACCGACGGGCATGAACTGGTAGTCGGGCGCGCGGCCGAGGGATTCGATGATCTCAAAGGAGCCTGTTTTCTGACCTTCGAGGCGCATTGGATTGAGCGAATTGACCATGGTGATCGGGTACGACGAAGAGATCTCCTTGACGAGCTCGAGCGCCTCATCAAAGTTCCCCTCGATCGAGATCACCTGGGCGCCGTACATGAGCGCCTGCGAAAGCTTTCCCAGCGCGATGTTGCCTTCGGGCACGAGCACCGCACAGCGGACATTCGCGCGGGCGGCGTAGGCCGCGGCGGCCGCGGACGTGTTTCCCGTCGACGCGGTGATGATCGCCTTCGAGCCCTCCTCGACCGCCTTGGAGACGGCCATGGTCATGCCGCGGTCCTTGAACGAGCCAGTGGGGTTGAGCCCTTCGAGTTTGAGGTGAAGCGAAACGTGGGGCACGCCAATCGCGGCGGCCAGACGCGGGCATTCAACGAGCGGCGTTGACCCTTCGTGAAGCGTGATAATCGGGGTTCTGGCGGTGACCGGAAGATGTTCCCGGTACCGCTCGATGACGCCGACCTGCTTCATTCCATCCTCAGGACGACGGTCTTGGCGCGGATCGACGGCAACGCGTCGATGGCGCGTACCGACGCGGCGATGTCGGCCTCACGGGTCTGGTGCGAGAGAAGAACGATGGGAACCGAGCGCCGCGTGCCTGGCGCATCAAAGGTGTCCTGATAAACCGACGCGATGGAGACATTGTGGCGCCCCAGGATGCCGGTGACGCGCGCGAGCACGCCGGGTTTGTCGAGCGTGGTCACGCGCA
>JBBRXR010000401.1:0-2440 GCA_038238485.1 Elusimicrobiota bacterium
AGGTCCAGCAGCGCGGCGGATGACGCGACAATGGACAGAATCAGCAGAGCGGGAATCAGGGCCACGCCGCGGTTATTTGCCGATGTCATTTTAACCATGGATGAAAAACGCGCGCGTGAACGCGCCCCGCCCGGGAATGGAAACAGTCATCTCGACGCCATTCGGCAATTCGTCGACGCCGGCACCGGCCGGCCAGAGTTTCGTCGTGGCACCGTTGCGGCCGTGAAGGAGGACATGAAAACCATCGACGTCGGCGATGAGCGCCGAGCGCGTGGGTTCGGCCCCCGGGGCGCGATCGACCGTGGGCCAGGTGATGCGCCAAAGCGTGTGGTCCGTCACTTCGTAGCCGATGCGCTGAAGGCCGCGCGCGCTCAAGCCGAGGGGAGCCGAACGCGTGAACTCAACGCCGGACTGGTCGGCGGCGCTCGCATTGGCCATGAAAGCGGGAAGAGCAGCGCCGCCGCCGTCGCGGACCCCACGTCCCCGCGCCTCGGAGAAATCCTGATCCATCCGCACGAAAGCGAGCGACATCTGGCTCCAGAAGGACCGCTCGCGTTCAAGTCGCTCCTTCGTGTCCAGCGCGCGAACCAGACCCGTGTAGGAAAGAACGGAAACAACAGCGAACACGCTGAGCGCCACAAGGACCTCAATGAGCGTGAATCCAGACGATGAAGGGCGGCGCCGCGTTCTCATCAGGTTCCCATGAAAGAGACGAGTCGCGCGAGGTTTCGTCCGTCGCCGGCGCGCTTAACGTCGATATTCAACCGGCGAAGGCCCGCGGCGACGTCCTTCGTCTCCTCGGTCCACGCCCACCGTCGTCCGGCTATTTCCCGCTCACCGCTCTGAACGCCCTCGGACGGCGCCGCCCCGTTCATCCGTCGCAGGGCCACGGCGTCCTGGGCCACCCAGAGCGCGATGGTCCGGTCACGTAATTCGGCGGTGACGTCGATCGCCTGTCCCAGGCTGCGCAGAATGGCCGTCAAAGCGATCGCGAGCACGGCGAGGGCCACCAGAACTTCCACCAGCGTGAACCCGCGGCGGCGTTCGCGGCGAAAGCTAAGCACGGGCGGCCTCCATCTGCACCGTTCCATCGGTGTTCACGTGAACCGCGTTTCTCACGCCGTTGAGAAGAAACTCGACAGTACCGGCGGTGGCCTCGCCCGTGGGGGAGAGGACAATGCGCGAATCTTTCGTCTCGGTACTTCCGTCAATCTGGACCGCGTCGATCTCCACACCCGACCCCAGATGACGCGCCGAAAGCAGGTCATCGTCGACCGCCTTCAATGCGCCGCTCTCGTCGGGGGACAAAAACTGGTAGCCGGATCGATTGAAGGACACCACGAGCGTGCGGTTTTCGAGAATGGCCGACTCGCGGGCCGAGCGAATCAGGATCGCCAACTGATCGGCTTCCCGCCGAACATGGCGTGACTCTCCGCCTGAGAATGAAAGCGCCACGCCGCCCGCCACGGCTCCGATCACCACGACGACCACGAGCATTTCGATCAGGGTGAACCCATGTCGCGTCGATGAACGATTCTTTATCACGATTCGAGATTCCAATTCCCGATATCGGCGCCCGTCCCCTCGCCACCCGGCACGCCATCAGCGCCCAGGCTGAAAACGTCGATCTCACCATGGAGACCGGGATTCAAATAGAGATAGGTGGCGCGCCACGGGTCCTGCGGCATCTTCTCGAGATAGCCATTTGGATTCCAATTTCTCGGAACGGGCTGGCTGGTCGGCTTCTCGACCAGCGCGCGCAGGCCCTGGTCCGACGTCGGATAGTTGCCGTTGTCCAGGCGGTAGAGCTTGAGGGCCCCCAGAATCGCGCGGACGTCGGTCTTCGCGGCGACGATACGGGCCTGGTCGGGACGATCCATGATCCGAGGGACCACGATTGCTGCGAGGATCCCGATGATCGTGACCACGACGAGGATCTCGATCAGCGTGAAGCCCGATGACAGTCGGCGCCGTCTCACTTGACCAACTGGTTCATCTGAACGATGGGCGACAAGATGGCGAGGACGATGAATAGAACCAGCACGCCCATGACGATGATCAGCAGGGGTTCCAGAAGCGCCGTCAGCGTGGCCACCCAGGCTTCCAGCTCGCGTCGCTGGGCCTCTGCCGCGCGCTGAAGCATGATTTCCAGGTTGCCGCTGCTTTCGCCACTGGCGATCAGGTGAACCATGATCGGGGGAAAAAGGCCCGAGCGTCCCAGCGACTTTGACAGGCTTCTGCCTTCGGTCAATTCGCGCACCGCGTTCTCGACCGCCGCGCGCATGGGCCGGTTGCTGACCACGCCCACTCCCGAGCGAAGCGCATTCAAAAGCGGCACGCCGCTCGCGGTCAGAATTCCGAGCGTGTTGGCGAGACGGGCGGCGTTCAGCCCACGAACGAGGCGTCCAATCAGGGGAAGGCGGAGCTGAAGCCTCTGCCA
>JBBRXR010000402.1:0-2429 GCA_038238485.1 Elusimicrobiota bacterium
CGCGAGCTGATCGCAGGCCGGGCCGACCCTCCCGCGCGGTCGTTGAAATAGCTGTTAATCAGGCGTATTGGTTGCCTTGACCCCCTCCGGCAAAACCGATATGATTCACTTTCTTTCAATGATGAAGCGATTCGCTACCACAGCTCTCCTTGTCCTGGCCCTCCCTCTCGTCGTGTGCGCGGATGAGCTCGCGCGCGCGCGCGAAATCAACGTCATTGATATCCCGACGGCCGAAGTGGTCGACCATTACGGCTACAACGTGAATTTCCGCTTTGGCAGCGAAGGCGCGCTGCAGACCAAGACGGCTTTCGGCGTCTTCCCGCGTCTCAACCTGGGCTTCGGTCTTGACGCGGAGCACGTGCTCGGCACCGGTGACTCGCGGATGAACAAGCCGACGCTCAACGTGAAATTCCGGATTTTTGACGGAATGCCCCTGCTTCCGGCGCTCGCCATCGGATTTGACGGCCAGGGTTATGTCTGGAACAAGGCCATCGACGAATACGAACAGCGGGAGAAAGGGCTCTACCTGGTCGGCTCGAAAGAAATAATTATTCCGGACTTCAACATTCACGCCGGCGTGAATCACTTTGATTTTGACCATGGCCACTCGACGCGTGGTTTCTTCGGTCTCGATTACACGTACGCGCACATTGTGGGCCTGATGGGAGAATGGGACCACGCGACCAACTACCGCGAGCGGCGCATCAATTTTGGCTTGAAGTATTACGTAACGCCGGTGTTCACCGTGGATGCGATTGGCCGCAACATCCCGAAATACCCCGGCGCCGAAGCGCGCATCACCGAACGGATCGTGCGGCTGGCCTATACCGGCTCCTTTTGAGCCAAGTGAACGTGACTGTGCTGAGAAACCAACATGGGCGACGACATGCTTTTGGAATTTGAAAAACCCGTAGCCGAAATCGAGTCCAAGCTCAAGGACCTCGAGGCGCGACGTTCTCTGGGTGAGGATGACGTCGCTTCCGAGATCAAGGTCCTTCAGCAGAAGTACCAGGACCTTAAGGCAAAGGTGTATTCCAACCTCACGCCGTGGCAGCGTGTCCAGCTCGCGCGCCATCCCAAGCGCCCGTACTTCGGTGATTACGTCCCGCGCCTCTTTAACGATTTCATGGAGCTTCACGGCGACCGCGCGTTCGGCGACGATGCCGCCCTTCTCTGCGGCATCGCCAGCTTTGAGGGCCGTCCGGTGGTCGTGATCGGTCACAAAAAAGGGCGCACGCTGCAGGAAGCCCTCGCCCAGAATTTCGGCATGCCGCACCCCGAGGGTTATCGCAAGGCCATGCGCCTGATGGACTTGGCCCAGCGATTCAAGATGCCCGTCCTCACGTTCGTCGACACCGCCGGCGCCTACCCCGGAATCGGCGCCGAAGAACGCGGACAGGCTGAGGCCATCGCCCGCTCCCTGCGCGAGATGGCGGCGCTCAAGGTGCCCGTCATCGTCACGATCATCGGTGAAGGCGGATCAGGCGGCGCTCTCGCGATCGCCGTCGGCGACGCGATCCTGATGCTCGAGAACGCGTGGTACTCGGTGATCTCGCCGGAAGGCTGCGCCACCATCCTGTTTCATGATGCCACCCAGGCCGAGACCGCCGCGAACGCGCTCAAGCTCACCGCCGCGGACCTCAAGGGTATGGGCATCATCGATGAGATCGTTCCGGAACCCGTCGGCGGCGCGCAGCGCGACCCCGACCTCACCGCTGCGGCGTTGAAAGACGCCATTCGCCGCCAGCTCGCCGAGCTCTCGGCGCTGTCGGTCGACCAGCTCCTCGCCAAACGTTTTGAAAAATTCCGTAGCATGGGTTCCTGGCAGGAGAAGAAAGAAAAAGCGCCCGCCGTGCCCCGCAAGCCGAAGAAGAAGCAGTCTTAACCCACCCAACAGCGCTGTTGCGGTCCCGGTCAAGGGCCGGTTTCCCCATTTCATCATTCGTCTCAAAGGAGATTCATACCTTCCATGTCTAAGAATATCGGCATTCTCACAGGCGGCGGCGATTGTCCCGGCCTGAACCCCGCGATCCGCGGCGCCGTCATGCGCGGTCTCGACCACGGATTCACGTTCACCGCTTTTGTTGAAGGCTGGCGCGGGCTCGTCGAAGGGAAAACCCGTCCGCTCACGCTCGTCGACGTTCAGGACATCGCCAAACTCGGCGGCACCATTCTGAAGAGCTCGCGCACGAACCCGTTCAAGAAAGAAGGCGCCGTACAGAAGTGCCTCGATAATCTGAAGAAGTTCAAGATTGACGCGCTCATCGCCATCGGCGGCGAGGATACGCTCGGCGTGGCGACCCGGCTCTTCGAAGAGCATCAGGTGAACACCGTGGGCGTCCCGAAAACGATGGACAACGATCTCTCCGGCACTGATTACACGTTCGGATTCGACACAGCCTCGTCCCTGGCCGTCGACGCCGCGGAGC
>JBBRXR010000403.1:0-2416 GCA_038238485.1 Elusimicrobiota bacterium
AAAGCGGTCACCGACTTCGTCCGCGCGACGCTTGCGCTTTCGCCGGACAATCGCTTCCTGCCGGACCTGAGGGACTTCCTCAAGGAGGCGCTGGTGCCGGGTCTTCTCAATGCCCTGTCCCAAACCGTGCTCAAGGTCGCCTCGCCGGGCGTTCCCGACTTCTATCAGGGAACGGAGCTTTGGGACTTCAACATGGTGGACCCGGACAACCGTCGGCCGGTCGACTACGGCGTCCGGCGCCGCCTTCTGGCCGAACTCGACAAGCCTCAGGACGATGCCTCCCGCTGTGCGGACCTGACGGTTCGTCTCCGGGATGGGGGGGCGAAACTTTATATCATCAAGCGCGCGCTCGACCTTCGGCGCCGCGAGGAAAAACTCTTCCTCGAGGGCGATTACGTCGGCCTGACAGCCGAGGGACCGCGCAAAAATAACGTCGTGGCATTTTCTCGCAGTCTGGCGGGAAAATCGGTCATCGCGGCAGGGGCCCGGTTCTTCTTGGATCTTTCGTTGAACGATCAAAATCGCGTGAGTGAGGACGCCTGGGGCGACACCGCGCTCGTGCTCAAAGACGCAAAGCCCGGCGACCGGTATCGGGACGTTTTCTCCGGTCTCGTACACGCTCCCGTTATTCAGGATTCGAAGACTGTCCTTCCTCTCTCCCATCTCTTCCGCGCATTTCCCGCCGTCCTGCTCGAGAAGGTTTCATGACCCACCGCCCCGCGCTGGACCAACGCGCCAGCGGGGTTCTGCTCCACGTCACTTCTTTGCCCGGGCCGCACGGCGTCGGCGACCTCGGCCCGCAGGCCCACGAGTTTGTCCAGTTTCTGTCGAATGCCCGGCAGGCCTGGTGGCAGATGTTCCCGCTCGGTCACCCCGGAATGGGGAATTCGCCCTACGCCTCCCTTTCCGCCCACGCCGGGAACCCGCTTCTGGTCAGCCTCGATTATCTTCGCGAGGACGGTCTGCTCACGCCCGACGAGCTTCGCGGTGAAGGCGACCGGAACCCGTCGCGAATCGATTTCGAACGCGCGTGGGCGTTCAAGCTGCCGCGGCTTCGCCGCGCTTACGAACGCTTCTGCGAGAGCCGCCGCGACCGTTCCCGCTTCGACCATTTCTGCCGAAAGAACGCCGCCTGGCTGGACGATTACGCGCTTTTTTCCGCGCTCAAGGACGAAATGCGCGGCGCCGCATGGACGCAATGGCCCGTCGATCTTCGTCGACGCAAGCCCGCCGCCCTGCGCGGGGCCGCCGAAGAACTCGAGCGCGAAGTGGGCTTCTATCAGTTCATTCAGTTTCAGTTCGACCAGCACTGGGAGCGACTCCGCGACGCCTGCCGCCAGAAGGGCATTGGTCTCATCGGGGACATCCCGATTTTTGTCGCGCACGACAGCGCCGACGTCTGGGCGAACCCGGACCTTTTTTTTCTCGACGCGGCGGGAACCCCGAGCTTCGTCGCAGGCACGCCCCCCGATTACTTCTCGAGCACCGGCCAGCGCTGGGGCAATCCGCTCTACCGCTGGAACGTGATGAAGAAAGACGGTTATGCGTGGTGGGTCGCCCGGTTCCAGTCGCTCTTCGAGAAATTTGACGCAGCGCGGCTCGATCACTTCATCGGTTTCCAGCGCTACTGGCGCATTCCCGCCAAAGACGATACGGCCGCCCGCGGCGTTTTCATGCCCGGCCCGCGCGATCATTTCTTTCAAACGATCCTCAAGAAGATGGGCAAGCTGGAGCTGATCGCCGAGGACCTGGGGCTCGTGACGCCCGAAGTGAAAGCGCTTCGCGACCGGTTCAATTTTCCCGGCATGCGCGTGCTGCAGTTCGCGTTCGGCACGGACCCGGAGGCGAACAATTATCTTCCCTATTCTTTCCCGCACAACTGCGTCGTCTACACCGGCACGCACGATAACGACACCACCGCTGGCTGGTTTCACGACAACGGCTCCCATGGCGGCACGCGCAACCGCGACGAGATCCGCCAGGAGCGCGACCTGGTGCTGAAATATGTCGGTACCAACGGCCAAGAGATTCATTGGGACCTGATCCGTCTCGCGTTCCAGTCCGTGGCCAACACGGCCATCATCCCGGCGCAGGACCTGCTCGGCCTTGGTTCGGAAGCCCGGATGAACACGCCCGGCACGGGAGAGGGGAACTGGGAATGGCGGTTTCACAAGGGCGACTTCGATTCTCGCGTCACCGACCGATTGTTAATGATGACCGAGACGTACGGCCGTAAATCCAAAACGAAGGGAAACTGAGGCCGATCTTGAGCGAAACGATCTACAACCGGCACATCATCCTGGAGAACCTCACACCGTCCGTCGACGGTGGACGTTTCCCAGCCAAGCGCGTGGCCGGGCAGCCCTGCCGCGTGGAAGCGGACATTTTCCGGGACGGCCACGACGTCATCCGGGCC
>JBBRXR010000404.1:0-2410 GCA_038238485.1 Elusimicrobiota bacterium
CACGACGCCGGCGGCGCGGGCACCTCGGGTTCCGGTTCCGGGCTCGGATCGAGCAGCCAGTCCGATCCGACCTTGAATAACAGCAACGGCACGTCGAACTCCGGCACGGGCTCCGCCCCGGCCACGAACTCGACCTCGGGTTCGGGCATGGGCTCGTCCTCCGGCTCGGCTCAGTAACACCGCCGCTCGCTGCAAAGGAACCACCTTCGGCTTCACGCCGGGGGTGGTTCTTTTTTTTTACAATCGGCCCGATGAAGCGAACCCTCCTCGTGCTCGGCGTCGTTCTTCTCGCTTCTCCGTCCATGGCCTCCACGCTCGACCAGATTCGTCACCGCGGCGTGCTGGTGTGGGGCGCCGACATTCAGGGCGGCGAGTCCTATGTTTTCGAAGATCCTGCCAACCCCGCCCGTCAGATCGGATTTGAAGTGGAAATCGCTTCGGACCTGGCGCGCCGGCTCGGCGTTCGCGCGGAGTTTAAACAGAACGCCTGGTCGAGCCTCGTTCCGGGTCTTGAACGCGCCGACTTCGATATCGCCATGAACGGCCTGGAAGCCACGAGCGACCGGCAGGACCGCGTGCTGATGTCCCGCCCCTACTTCGTTTACGCCGAGACGCTCGCCATCAAGAAGGGCGCGCCCTACCGCAGTCTCGACGACCTGCGGGGAAAGAAAGTGGTGACGCTGAATCAGACGTTCGCTTACGACCTGCTCGTCTCGAAAGGTTTCGATCCCGCGTCCTACGGCGGGCTTTACGAAGGCGTGGAAGAACCCTATCTCGACCTCGTGAACGGGAAGGTCGACGGCGTGCTCCTCGACAACATTATCGCCGACCGGTACGGATGTCCGAAGCCGGAGCTCACGTGCCTCCCCGAAGAAGTCGCGCGCGGCGTATACGTGATCCTGATGCGCCGAACCGACGCCGACCTCAAGGCGGCCGTTGATGACGCGATCAACGCCATGATCGCCGATGGCACGATGCGCCGCATCCTCGAGCACTGGAACCTGTGGGACCATCGGCAGACGGAAGCGCTTCCGGACGTGAGCCGCGTCAACCGCGAGCGCACCATGACCGCCGACCAGGTCTGGCTGTTCGTTCGCGGCGCGGCCATGACACTGCGGCTGTCGATCATCTCATTCGCCCTCGCGGTGCCGTTCGGTTTCTTCCTCGCCTCCACGCGTCTTTACGGGACGAAGCCCGCGCGCTTTCTGGCGGCGGCGTACGTCGAAGTGTTTCGCGGGACGCCCGTTCTTCTGCAACTCTATGTTCTTTATTTCGGCATCGCTCCGTACGTCCGGCTGGGCGCTGTGTCCGCCGCGATCCTCGGTTTGGGACTGAACTACGCGGCCTACGAATCCGAAATTTATCGCGGCGCGCTACTTTCCATTCCGCGCGGCCAGTCGGAAGCGGCATTCTCAGTCGGCCTCTCCCTGATGGAAACGCTCCGGCACATTCTGATGCCGCAGGCTTTCCGCGTGGCGCTGCCGGCCATGACCAACGATTTCATCGCGCTCCTCAAGGACTCCTCGCTCGTCGGCGTGATCGCGGTGGTCGAGCTCACCAAGCGAATGACCATCGCCGCGGTCGACATGCGCGGTTGGCTCGTGCCCGGCGGCCTCTGCGCGGCGCTCTATTTCATTCTGAGCTTCCCGCTGGCGCGCGTCGCCCGGATTCTGGAGAAAAGGCTGCATCGTGATCGACATCCAGGGACTGTCTAAAAGCCACGGCAACCATCCGGTGCTCGACGGCTTGAGCGCCCGCGTCGAGCGCGGGGATGTTGTCGCGATTACCGGCCCGTCGGGCGTGGGGAAAAGCACGCTGCTGCGCTGCCTGAACTATCTGGAGCCGTTCCAGGGCGGCGTCATCCGTATCGCCGGTGTTGAGCTGAAGCCCGGCATGGACCGGCGCGACCGGCGCCTGCTTCGCGAGCTCCGTTCTCGGGTGGGCTTTGTTTTTCAGCAGTTCAATCTTTTCCCGCATCTCCGCGCGATCGATAACATCACGCTGGCACCCCGCGTCGTGCATGGCGTGGACCGGTCCGTCGCTGAGGCGGAAGGACGGGAGTTGCTGCGCCGTGTGGGTCTCGAGACGCGCGCGGACGCTTTTCCCCATCAGCTGTCCGGCGGTCAACAGCAGCGCGTCGCCATCGCGCGGGCGCTGGCGCAGAAACCGGAAGTGATCCTTTTCGATGAGCCCACGAGCGCGCTTGATCCGCAGATGCGCGGCGAGGTTCTGGATGTGATGCGCGAACTGGCGAAAGGCGGGATGACGATGCTGGTGGTGACGCACGAAACGCGTTTTGCCGAGGACGTGGCGACGCGGCGGTGGGAGATGAACCACGGCCGGGTGGCCGAAGACATCAAGATGGGAAGCTGAAAAAAGAAGGCCCGGGCTGGCTATCGCCGACCCGGGC
>JBBRXR010000405.1:0-2396 GCA_038238485.1 Elusimicrobiota bacterium
CATCTGCCGCCCAAAACCGTAGACGTAGTCTTTTCGGGCGGAGCCGATGTCGGCGAGCCAGCCCGGCAGGCCGTGCGTGATCGACCATTCATCCCAGGAGAGGAAAATGAACGGGGCGTTTGAAAACAGGTGGCAGCCCCACAGGAGACCGGGGACGCGGGCGAGAAGCGCCATCAGGCCCAGATCGAGGGCGTCTTCCCAAGGACGGACGGAGGCGCGCGCGGGTTTCTTCATGCCGGCGAAAGGACACTCCGGTCGAGGGAAACGAAGTCGAGGCCGCGTTCTTTGAACGCGGCGATCAGGGGTTCGAGCGCGGAGACCGTCTCGGCGCGGTTGCCGCCGCGCGTCGCCACCACGCCGCCGCCGTCGTGAAAGAGGAGGATGTCGCCGCCGCGGGCGCGGCGGGTGAGCGAGGAGACGAGACCGCGCGCGGAAATGCCCGCCCAGTCCTTGGTGTTCACCGACCAGAGCACGACGTCGTAGCCGATCTCGGCCACCCAGCCTTTCTGGCGCGACCAGAGAAGACCTTTGGGCGGGCGGAACAGCGTCGGCTTCTTTCCGCAGGCGGCGACAATCTCGTCTTCCGTTTTCCGGATCTCTTCGACGACCGCTCTTTTCGAGAGGCGCCAGAGCGGCCGGTGGCGGTAGGTGTGGTTGCCGACGACGTGTCCGCCGTCGATCATCGCGCGAACGATTTCCGGGTGGCGCCGGACCCGCTCGCCCACGACGAAAAACGTCGCCTTCACGCCGTGCCGGTTGAGGACGTCGAGGATCTGCGGCGTCCAGGTTGGGTCGGGTCCGTCATCGAAGGTGAGCGCCACTTTGGGCGGCGTCGAGGTGAGGCGGTAAAAGGTGTTCCGGCGCGTGAGCCGGGCCTGATCGAAAAAGATGGAGATCAGGACGAAAGCGTAGACGGCGCCGAGGGCATAGATCAGGTGCACGCGGCCATTGTCTCTTATTCGAAAACGCGATGCCCGTCTCGGCTGTCGTCGATCGTGATAGACTTCGCTTCATGAAGCCGACGGTGCTTTTCGTTTGCGTTGAGAATTCGTGCCGAAGCCAGATGGCGGAGGGCTTCGCGACCGCGTTGGCGAACGACCGCGCCGATGCGTGGAGCGCCGGTTCGGCGCCGGGCGCGCGCGTTCATCCGCTCGCGATCCAGGTGATGAAGGAAAAAGAAATCGACATCGCGCTCGGGTTGACGAAGAGCCTCGACGACCTGCCGGACCAGCGGTGGGATTACGTGATCACGATGGGCTGCGGCGACGCTTGCCCAATCGTGCCGGCGCGCAAAAAAGCGGACTGGAAAATTTCCGACCCGAAGAACGGCCCGATTGAGGACTTTCGTATCGTCCGCGACGAGATCGAGACGCGCGTGAAAGCGCTTCTCGACGAGATCAGGCGGTAACCTAAGCGGGTTTGAGGTGGAAGGTGGACCGGATCGCCGCGATCACGCGCTCGCGGTCCTTGGTTTCGAAGCCGAAGTAGAGCGCGACCGGCAGATAGAGCGCGAGATGGACGACGCCGGCGATGGCGAAACCGATCAGCCCCAGTTGATCGATGTGCGGCAGCACCAGTTTTCCCAGTGAAATTCCCACCGAAGCGATGGCGATGTTCTTTCCCAGGAGCCATCCGTATTCCCGCGTCGTCAGTCCGATCACCTTGCAGGCGTACCACGGCTGAATGAACACGAGCTTGATGGTCATCGGAATCGCCGTGCCCAGCGCCACGCCGTAAAGTCCGTAGTAATGCGCCAGGACGATGCTCAGGCCGAGGTTCACGAAACCTTCCACGAGGTTCGTGTAGACGTAGAACTGGTGCTTTGAAATCCCGTACAACAGCGGAATGACCGCCGCCTGAACAAGGTTGAGCGAGAACGGCACGAGGAAAATCAGCATGACAACGGCGGAGTCGTCGAAGCCCGCGCCCATCCACCGGAAGATGAATGGGCGGCCGTAGTGGAACAGCATGCCGCAGAAGAAGATGGCGACGTACACGCTCGCGCGCGAGATCAGGATGAACTTGCGCCGGATGGCGGCGAAGTCGTTCTTTCCTTCGTCCTGGCTGAAAAGGGGCGTCACGACGCCCGTCGTCTGGCCCATCAGGTTCGAGACGTATTCGATCAGCCGGAAACCCACCGCGTAATGCGTCACGGCGCCCAGCCCGACAAATGTCGTGAGCACGAGCTGGTCGAGCCGGAAATTCAGAATGGACGCGAAACGTCCGATCATCGTCGGGAAGCTGTAGCCGAACATGGGCTTGAGGTGCTCCATCTTCAGATATTTGCGGCTGATGGTGGTGCGCGGTTCGACCCGGTAGGCGAGGAAGACGCGCGTGGCGCTGTCCGCCAGCGAGAAGCCCACCGACGTGACGGCCAGGCCGAGGATGCCGCCGCC
>JBBRXR010000406.1:0-2394 GCA_038238485.1 Elusimicrobiota bacterium
ACCGTCCTCGGCCTCATCTTTTTCTAGCCCGCCCCAATTAAGCGATAATGGCGTC
Source organism: Elusimicrobiota bacterium (assembly GCA_038238485.1). GTDB lineage: Bacteria > Elusimicrobiota > Elusimicrobia > F11 > F11 > JBBRXR01. The sequence continues at coordinate 56 of JBBRXR010000406.1, forward strand.
GATGGAAATCAACGACATTTCCTACGACCTCCTTCACCGGTACAACGTCCAGGGCCCGCGCTACACGTCGTACCCACCCGCGCCCTCCTGGTCCGCCGACCTCGGTCCGACCGATTACGAGCAGATTATTCGCTCGAGCAATGAAACGCCTTCCCCGGTGCCGATCTCGCTCTATTTCCACCTGCCCTTTTGCGAGGCTCTCTGTTATTTCTGCGGCTGCACGACCGTGATCACCGGCAAGAACCGCTCGCAGGAAATGCCTTACCTGACCGCCGTTGAAAAAGAAATCGACTGGCTGGCCGAGCGCGTCGACCGCAAGCGTCCCGTGGTCCAACTTCATCTCGGTGGCGGAACGCCAACCTACCAGTCGCCGGACAGCCTGCGGTCCCTCATCGAACGGGTGCGGACCAAATTTTCCGTCGATGCGAAAGCCGAGATGGGCGTCGAGGTCGACCCCCGCGTGACCACGAAGGCCCACCTCGAAACGCTGCGCAGCGTCGGCTTTAACCGTGTCTCGATGGGCGTGCAGGATTTCACGGCCGCCGTCCAGGAAGCGATCAACCGGGTTCAATCGTTCGAGATGACGCGGGATCTGGTCCAAGTGGCACGCGACCTCGGCTACGAGAGCGTGAACATGGACCTGATTTACGGCCTTCCGCACCAGACGCCCGATTCTTTCCGGCAGACGATCGACCAGGTGCTTGAGATCAACCCTGACCGGCTCGCGGTGTATTCGTACGCCCACGTGCCGTGGATGAAGAAGCATCAGGACCTTTTCGCCGCGCATTTGCCCGACGAGCGCGCCAAATTCCAGATTTTTCTCACCGCGCTCAAGACATTCACGGAAGCGGGCTTCGTCTATGTCGGAATGGATCATTTCGCCCGGCCCGACGACGAGCTCGCGCGCGCCCGAGAGAACGGAACGCTCTGGCGTAATTTTCAGGGCTACACGACCAAGGCGGGGACGGATCTGTTTGGATTGGGCATGAGCGCCATCGGCAATGTGAATCACAATTACATCCAGAACCAGAAAGACCTGAAGGCCTACCAGGGCGCCATCGCGGCGGGCACCGCAGCCACGCTCCGGGGTTTCCGCCTGAGCCAGGATGACCAGATCCGAGGCCGGCTGATCCAGAACCTCCTCTGCCACGCCGTCGTGAAGAAAGCCGACATTGAAACCGCCTTCGGCATCACCTTCGATTCTTATTTCGCCGATGCGCTCACGCAGCTCAAAGTCCTCGAAGCCGACGGCCTGGTGGAGCTGAACGCGCGGGAAATCCGCCCCACGCCGGCGGGTCGCGTTTTTCTCAGGAACATTGCGATGCCCTTCGATGCTTACCTGCCCAAGGACGGAGAGAAACGCATGTTTTCGAGGACGGTATGAAGAGAGCCATTTTATTTTTGAATCTGGGCGGGCCGGAGAACCAGGAAGGGGTGAAAGACTTTCTTTACCGGCTCTTCGTCGATCCGGAAATCATTCGCATCCGGTTCACGCCGCTGCGCAAGCTGGTGGCCTGGCTGATCGCCACCACGCGGCTATCCAAGTCCAAGCGCCTTTACGCGGACATCGGCGGCGGGTCGCCCATCCGCCGCCTCACGGATCAGCAGTCGGCCGGCGTCGAGGCCCTCCTCGCGAAATCGCACAAGGACGTGAGTGTCCACACCGCGTTCACTTGTTCGCCGCCGCTGGTGGAAGACGTGATCAACAGCCTCTCGCGCAAAGGCGTCGAGCGTGTGCTCGCCATGCCGCTCTACCCTCAATATTCGTTCACCACCACCAAGGGCGCGCTTGACCGGACGCGCGCCGCTGTTGAGCGTCACAAGAAGATGACGGGATTCGAGGTGGGGTCGTGGCCGGAAGACGCGTTCTTCGCGCGCGCGCACGCGGAACTGATTCGGGGAGAGGCGGCGCTTTTTCACGAGCCGCAGGACGCGCGCATCCATCTTTTATTCTCCGCGCATTCCATTCCGGAAAAACTGGTGACCGAAGAAGGCGACCCTTACAAAGCGGAAATGGAAGCCAGCGTGGCGGCGATCGTGAGGGCGGCCGAGTGGAAGGGCGGGTTCAGCCTGGCCTGGCAGTCCAAGCTCGGGCCGGTGAAATGGCTCTCACCATCGACGAAAGACGCCCTCTTCGAACTCGGCGCCAAGAAGGTCCCTCAGGTTCTCGTGGTGCCCGTGGCGTTCGTGACCGATCACATCGAGACGCTGCACGAGATCGACATCGAGTTTCGCCAGGACGCGGCGCGGGCGGGGATTCGCGAGTTTCGCCGCACGCGCGGCCTGAACGATCATCCGCTTTTCCTCGAAGGCCTCGCGCGCATCGCCCTCAAGCAAAA
>JBBRXR010000407.1:0-2392 GCA_038238485.1 Elusimicrobiota bacterium
GACGGCGGCTCGACGATCGGCGACATCCAGGCGCGGCTCTCGGGCCTGGCGCGCGTTAAGGTGGCCGTCGCGGCCGCGGCCTTCCAGCAGGACGGCCTCGAACTCGCCGCCCTCAACGATTATCTGAAAGCGCGGGGCTTCTTCGACGCCAACCCCGCGGTCAACCTTCTTGCCCGGGCCGATCTTCCCATCATCCCCGATGGGCTCGACCCCACGTCCGTCCTTGCGCGCGCGCTGATCCTCCTGCTCAACCGGGACCTTCAGGCCGTGGCTGTGACGATCGGCGGACTCTCGAAGCTGGCGGACGTGGCGCGTCTGGTGGCGCAACAGGCCTAAGCCCAATTCGGCGCGGGCGCGGTCGTTTAATAAGATGCTTTGGTCGCCATGTCGCTTCATTACTTCATCGACGCGTATAATGTGATCCGGTCCACGGACCGGATGAGCGAGGGACCGCTGCAGGCGCAGCGCGAGCGGCTGCTTCGTTTCATCGAGGAAAAGCGGCCCTGCGGAAACAACGAGGCCATCGTGGTGTTCGACGGAAAGTCGGGCCGCGACTGGAATGGCTGGCCCGGGGCGACCCGCGTGGTCTTCTCGCTCGAGCGCGACGCCGACACCGAAATCAAGGAACGCGTGGACGCGATGTCCAACCCCGCCTCGGCGGTGGTGGTGACCAACGACCGCGCCATTCAGAAGTGGGTGAGCGGCGCGGGCGCGCGCGTGATGTCGTGCTCGGATTTTTTAAAGGCGGGCGCCGCGGCGGGAGCGCCGCCCCGCAGCGGGAAACCCGACGCCGCCACCGCGGCGGAGATCAACGAACAGATGAAGAAGATCTGGAAAATCAACTGACAGGAGAACGAACGTGTTCGACAAAGTGAAACAGCTTTACGACATGCAGAAGCAGGCGAAGGAAATGAAGAAGTCCGTCGAAGCCGTGAAGGTGGAAAAGGACGCGCTGGGCGGAAAAATCAAACTCATGATGAACGGCTCATTCCACGTCGAGAGCCTGTCGATCGACGACAGCCTTCTTTCCCCCGCGAACCGCGCGTCCATTGAGACGTCGCTGAAGAACCTGATCACCGAGACCGCCGAGGAAGTGGCGAAAATTTCCGCTCAGCAGGCCATGGCCATGATGAAGGAGATGAATTTCAAACTGCCGGGGATGTGACCCGCGTCAGTTGTTGCGCGGCCGCATCAGCATGCCCAGGTGGCGGGCGACGTGCGACTTGTCGACGGTTTCCGGGAACACGAAGCGCACGTCTTTCGCCTTCTCCCGATCGCTCTCGCGCGTGGGCGTGATCTCGAGCCCGCAGATCTTCAGTTGTCCGTCCACGCGCGTGATGTAGAACTGAACGTAGCCCGCCGTCTTCCCTTCCATCTCGTAGGCATACGCCACCATGTCGTAATAGTCGAACGCGTCCATTCGCACGGCATGACCCACCGATAACGCCGGTGTCCCGAAACGCCGCCGCGTGAAATAACCCGTCGGCCCGTAATCCCGCTTCAGTTGCGGAATCAGTTTCACCGTCACCGCCGGGATGAGCTTGGCGGCAAGCTGCGGCGCGAAATCGGCCGAGAGCTCGTCGAGTTGAAGGCGCGCGACGCGCGCCATCCACATGTCTTCCTTGTCCCGAAGGCCCTCGACATACTTCTTGCCGACGACGCTGTCCCAGAGATCGCCCTGGCCGAAATTATGGAAACCGATGTGGGTGCGGCTGACGAAACAGCCGCAAAAGAGGAAGGATGAAAAAGCAGTGACCCAAAGTCGTACGCGCAACGCGAACCTCCTGAAGACCGGGTTAGGACCGTTCCGACGGAAGCGACTGCGGGCGTATGTTACTCGAAGAAGCCTTTCTCGAGACAAAAAAGAAGCCCCGGTCGCCGTGAGGCGACCGGGGCTTCCCACTAAGTTTTAGGCGTGATTATTCTTCTGCGCTCGGTTCGTAAGCGATTTCGATGCGGGCCTTCAATTCGGTTCCGCACGGATCACCCGTCCCGAAGGCCGGGCGCTGACAACGACCGCGGCTTTCGGAGTTCGCATCGTGTCGATGGACCATATCGTCGACTTTTCCCATGAGATCCATGGTTCCGTCTCCGCAACGCCCCGGACAGGGCGCCGACAGATCAACGATATCGCTTGGGCCCACGTCGATCTGATCGGAAGAGATCAGGTCGCCCTGCGGGCTAACAAACTCAAGGTCCAGCGTGAGCCGCTGAACGTTCGGATGAACCAGAGAAAGCTGCCGGCCCGCCTGATTGCGGTTGCGAGCGGACTTTTCCTGGTTTTTGTTGATGGTTTTCGCCTTACGACGTTTGAAATACGCCATTAACGGCCGTAGCCCCCGCGATCACCGCGATCGCCACGATCACCGCGTCCGCCGCGACCACCGCCGCC
>JBBRXR010000408.1:0-2388 GCA_038238485.1 Elusimicrobiota bacterium
CCGGCTTCGCGCCGCGGCTGGACTTGCTCGGGCATGGCGGGCTTCCGGCGCTGACGCGCGAATCGGCCGAAGCGCGCGACCAGTTCCGGGAGGACCGGCAGGACATTCTGGAAAACGCGCCGCTGCTCGGGCAATGGAAGCGATTGAAGTCGGCGGAACCAAACTGCGTCATGCGCTTCCACGTGGGGCATCTGGAAGAGTACCGCGACTGGATGCTGGCCAAGGGACGGAATTCCACGCACACAAGCGAAGTCTATGCGCGGGCGCGGCGGATGATCCGGCTTTGCCGCTGGCGGACGATCCGCGACGTGTCGGCCGAGCGCCTGGAAATCGTCGTCGCGCATTTCCTCCGCGACGCGCGCGAGCGCTCTTTGAAAACGTGCAACGACTACCTCAAGTCCGCGGCGCAGTTCACGCGCTGGCTGGCGTCGCCGCGCGTCAAGCGCGCGCGGATCGATCCGCTTGCGGGAATCGAAAAATACAACGCCGACACCGACCCGCGCCGCCTGCGCCGCCCGCTGGGGGCGCTGGAGTTTCTCGCCGTGTTGGAATCGACGCGGACGCGCCCGCCGATCGGCCGCATGAGCGGCGTCGACCGCGCAGTCTATTACCTCGTCAAGATGCACACCGGGTTTCGCAATGCCGAGATGGCCAGCCTCACGCCGGAATCGTTCGACCTGGCCAGCTCGCCGCACACCGTCACGTGCGCCGCCGCCGACAGCAAGCATCGCAAGCGCGACCTGCAAACGGTTCTCCCCGAGTTGGCCGAACAGGTGCGCCTCTGGATTGCCGGGAAGCCGGCCGGCGTGCGGGTGTTTCACGTGGGCGACAAGCCAAATCGAATGTGGCGAGACGACTTGGAAGCGGCGGGCGTGGCGTACGTCGACGCGCGTCTGTACCAGGCGCGCGCCCAGCGACCGGCGTCCCCCGGGTCCGACCGAATGATCACCCGCCCGGCGACCTCCGTGGGCCAGCTCTTCCCCATCATCGGTGAAGTCGACGGCAAGGACGGCGAGCCGATGACGCTCGAGCAGACGGAAGCGTTTTTCGCCGCCGACCACGTGGACGCGCCCGGCGGCCCCGCGACGATCCGCCTGCGCACCGAGGAGATGCACCAGAGAAAGTATTACGTCATGCATCCGTTCACGGTGGTCGTCCGCCGCAACGACCAGCCGCTTGCCTTCTTTGGAAGCGTGTCCGATGCGGATGTTAAAAAACTCATCGGCGACGCGTTTAACCCGGAGACGCACCACATCCTCCGGGCGCGCGGCCTGTTCTTCAAGGGATCCGGTGTGCTCGGCCTCAAACGGGAGTCCGTCCGCGTCGGCGAACCGACTGATAAAATTTCAGATGTTTTCATTCCCGAGATCGAGCGTCTTCACAACCAGCCGCTGCCCGACGACCAACGGAAGCTTTACGCCGCTTATCTCGACGACCAGCTTCAGGCCGAAGTTCGCGCGAGAAATCCCCGGGACCTTCCGGTGGAGCGCGTTCAGAAGTTCCAGATGCCCGACGGAACGTTCAAAGAAATCAAATTCCAGTTCGTTGATGTTGAGCGCGGTAAGGTGCAGATCTGGCGCTTCCAGGAAGTGGACAGGGGCCCCGGCTATTACCCCTATCGCCGCTTCCAGTTCGCCGATCAGTTCGGCGCCGGCACCGCCGCCACGAGTTCGGCCTTCACCTCGAGCGCGATGGAAGAACTCTTTGTGGCCTTCGGCGGCCGGCCCGGCGCCATTCTTTTCGGGGCGGTGCCTTTGGCGCTGCGCGAGGGAAAGGATTACGGCGGAGACTACACGCTCGGCGTGCAGATCGGTTTTGAGATTGAACCGGAGGAAGCGCCGGGCGCCAACGTTCTCCGTCGGCTCTGGGAGAGTTCTGGCGAGCTGGCCGACTGGAACATGTCCGTTGAAGTTCGGGACTACATGGCCGCACTCATCGAGTCCCCCGATGCCTTCAACGACAACATCGCGCACAACATCCGCTCGATGCTCGCCAATCGGATCGCGTTCCCCTACACGCGCGGCGATCACAACGTGGCCTTCGGCAAAGATATCAACGTGGTGGGTCGCCTCTATGATTTCGAAGGGTTCAGGTTCGCGGGAGATGAAGAGGCCGGCCAGGGCTCGATGAACGGAACGGTTCAGGTGCTCACGCGCCTGCTCGTGGACGTGTACGTCGGCAAGCATCACCGCATGGACGCCGCGGAATTCCAGGCCTACTTCGCGCCGATTGTCGCGAAGATAGAGGTAGCCATGCCACGTCTCGTCGCTTGCGGCTTCGGGCGCCGCTGGCCGGACCACGGCGGCGTCGCCGCCATAGGCGAATTCCGAGAACGGCCGCTCGCCGCACCAGGGACAGGCGATCAGCATCGCGCGCCCTCAATGCAGG
>JBBRXR010000409.1:0-2387 GCA_038238485.1 Elusimicrobiota bacterium
CTCGCCGTCCGCGAGAAAGCCGTGTTCGTCGGCCTCTCAATGGGCGGCTATGTTCTCCTGCAGATCGCCCGCATTTTTCCCGACCGCATCCGCGCCGCCGCGTTCGTTTCCACACGCCCGGGCGCCGACTCGCCCGAAGGCAAGCAGAAGCGCATGGACAATATTGAGCTCGTTCAGAAGCAGGGCGTGAAGGCGTTTGTTGAGGGACAGATCCCGGGCCTTCTCGGCGAAACCACCCAAAAAGAGCGCGCCGGCGTGATCGAGACCGTTCGCTCCATCGCGATGGCTCAACCTGCCGACGCGATCGCCGCCGCTCTGCGCGGCATGGCCGAACGCGGCGACACCTCGGCTGTTCTCGACGGCCTCCAGTGCCCGGCGATGTTCGTCTCCGGCGCCGAAGACACCATCATCAAGAGCGCCGAAATGGAAACCATGTCCCGTCGCGCCAAGAACTCCGAATTCCATGTGGTCGAGAAAGCCGGCCACCTGCTCAACCTCGAGCGCCCCGACGCGTTCGACGACCTCCTCAACCACTTCCTCAAACGCCGCGTCCTGTAGGATCAATTCTGGGATTCCGCCGGATTTCCGTCGAGAAACACGCGGGAACCGGGGTGGAAGGCATGTGTTATAATCGGCATGACAGCTATGACCACGCAAAATCCAGTTGATGAGGAAACACGCAAGGCCTTCTCCGAGGCCGCCTTCCCGCACATGGACGAAATGTATGCAGCCGCCATGCGCATGACCCGGAACCCCCAGGCCGCCGAGGACCTGGTCTCCGACGTTTATTCCAAAGCCTGGAAGTCCTTCCACCAGTTCGAGCGCGGCACCAATATGCGGGCCTGGCTCTACCGCATCCTCACGAATTCGTACATCAACGACTATCGCAAGAAGGTCCGCCACGGCGTTCCGGTCGCGATCGATCAGTACGAGAACCAGGATGAGTTTTACATCTTCAACCAACTTGCCAAGCAGCCCGCGCGCGAAGAGGAAGATCCGGCGAAGGCCGTCCTCGCGAAGTTCGCGGAGAAGGACATCACGAACGCCATGGAAAAACTGCCGGAAGGGTATCGCGAAACCGTGATTCTCTCCGACCTCCAGGGCCTTTCCTATGAAGAAATTTCGAAGTCGCTCGACATTCCGATCGGAACGGTCCGGTCGCGTCTCAACCGCGGACGTCGTCAGCTCCAGAAGGCGCTGTGGGACGAAGCCGTGAAGTCCGGCTACGTCACAGAAAAAGAAATGACACCAATGAAGAGATGGTCCTTCCGTCTCTTCCGCCCCGGGGGGAAATAGCAATGCAGAGTTGTGAAAAGCTGATCCAGAGTATCTGGGAATTCCTGGATCGAGAAATCGACGCCGCGGGTCTTGCCGAGATTCAGAAGCACCTCGAACTTTGCCGTTCCTGCTTCACGCGCGTCGAGTTTGAGAAATCCCTTCGCGAAAGCTGCAAAGCCAAAACCGCCCATACCTGCCCCGATAAGCTGAAAGCCCGGCTCCGCCAGATAATTGAGCTCTACTGACCGGCTTTCGCCCCGCGCCGGAACCCTCTTTGTCGCCGCTGTTGTCCTCACCCTTGGTCATGCGGTCTTTCTCTTCCTCCAACCTTTCAATCAAAAAATTCCTGCCTTCCTGACCGTTTACTCCGCGCTGTGCGCGGGCATCGCGGTTCTCGCTACGTCCATCCGTCGCCCGCTCCTCGGTGACGCGCGCGCTTTTCGATTTGAAGCGGGCGTCGTGCTGGCGGGCGCCGTCGTCCTTCGCCTGATGATGCTTTTTACCGCGCCAACGCTCTCCGACGACGTTTACCGTTACCTCTGGGACGGCCGCGTCCAGGCGGCGGGCATCAATCCGTATCTCTACGCGCCCAAAGCCGGGGAGCTCGTGACCCTGCGAGACGAAACCTTCCCGTTCATCAATCATCCCGCCATCCGGACCATTTATCCGCCGCTCGCCGAACTTGTTTTTCGCGCTGCGGCAGCTGTCCGTCCACGGGTCCAGCTCCAGAAGATCGCCTCGACTTTATTCGACTTGGGGATCATCGTCATCCTGCTCGCGCTGCTTCGTGGGCGGAAGAAGCCGGCCGCGTGGGCGGCGTTGTACGCCTGGCATCCGCTCGCGGTTGTGGAATTCGCCGGATCGGGTCACGTCGACAGCCTGATGCTGTGCCTTCTCCTTGGCGGCTGCCTCCTCTTTGACCGTCGAAAGGCAGCGGCGGGTGCCGGCGCGTTCGGCCTGGCCGCCATGTCGAAATGGATTCCCCTGGTGATGGCGCCCTGGCTGATCGTCCGCGGCCGCCTGCGAGACACCGCCGTCTTCATCGCCACATCGCTCGTCCTGTTTTTACCGTTCGTCGTCGGATTCCTGGTGGCCGCGCGCGCGATGTC
>JBBRXR010000410.1:0-2387 GCA_038238485.1 Elusimicrobiota bacterium
ACGGCTCCGGCCACACCGAGAGCATCATCACCGAGGACAAGAAGAACGCGGACATGTTTCAGAAGGCGGTCGACTCATCCTGCGTGATGGTGAATACCTCCACGCGCCTGCACGACGGCGGCCAGTTCGGCTTCGGCTCCGAGATCGGCATTTCCACTCAGAAGCTCCACGCCCGCGGCACCATGGGCCTGCGCGAGCTCACCACGACCAAGTATCTGGTCGAAGGGACCGGGCAGATCCGGGAGTGAGAGTCGGTCTTTTCGGCGGAAGCTTCGACCCGGTCCATGACGGGCACCTCACACTGGCGACCGCGGCCCTCCAGCAGCTCAAGCTCCAACGCGTCTATTTCGTCGTCTCTCCCCGCTCGCCGTTCAAGGCGGGCGAACGAAAGAGTCCCGCCGCCGTCCGCCTGTCGCTCGTAAAACTCGCCCTGCGCGGCTCGCCGAAACTCCGCGCCGCGGACTGGGAGATGAAGCGCCGCGGCCTCTCCTATACCATCACCACGCTCCGCGCGTATCGCCGCGCGCATCCGAGCGATGAAATTTTCCTGATCACCGGTTCCGACACGCTCGCGGGTTTTTCGCGCTGGCGCTCGCCGGGCGCGATTGTGAAACTCGCCACCGTCGTCTCGGGCCGACGCCCCGGCGCAAAGTGGGGAAAGCTCCCTGCCGCGCTGGAACCGCGCGTGCGGCGACTTCATGGCTTTTTCCCGGACGTGTCGGCCACGGATGTGCGCGCGGCCATCGCCGCCGGGCGACGGCCGAAGGGCATCGCGCCCGCGGTCCGGCGCGAGATCGAACGCCGCGGCCTTTACCGATGATCACGTTCGCCGCCGTCGCGAAAATCCTCGAGAAGGATCTGTCCCGCAACCGCTACCGCCATTGCCTCGGTGTGGCGAAGCTCGCCGGTGAGCTCGCGAAGATCCACGGCTGGAACATCGAGGACGCGCGCATGGCCGGCCTCGTCCACGACGCCGTGAAAGAATGGAAGCCGCGGAAGCTCTACAATTACGTGCGCCGCCATCGCCTCCCGATCCCGAACCTCCGGCTGATCTATCCCCGTTTTCCCAACCTGCTTCACGCCTACGTCGGCGCGGACGTCGCGCGGCGCCAGGGTTGGATCCGAACGCCCGCGCAAATTCGCGCCGTGTCGGCCCACACGCTCGGCCGCGTGCCGATGGGAATTCCCGAATCCATTCTCTTCGTGGCGGACCTCGCCGCTTACGGCCGGCCGTATCCGGAGGCGCGCCGCATCCGCAAGGTCGCGCGCCGGGACCTCCGCGCCGCGCTCGTCGCCTCGCTCATTGTGAAGTTTCAGGACCAGTTCGACCGCCAACGCCCGCTGCACCCCATGCCCGTCGCCGTCTGGAACAGTCTCTGGAAGTAAAAATGAAATGGATGCGCCGCGTGGCGATCGGCATGATGACGCTCATCGTTATCTGCCTGCTCGGCGCGGCGACCTCGCCGGTGGCCCGCGCGCTCGAGAACGGGCAGCGCGTCGCCGTGCTCTGCTTCGGTGTCGACGCCTCCGACCTCTCGCGCCACACCGACACGCTCATGCTCGCCGTGTTCGATCCCAACGAAAATTACATGGGCGTGCTCAACGTCCCGCGCGACACGCGCGTGAACATTCCCGGATACCGGTTCAAACGCGTCAACGAAATTTACGGCTATCACCTGCGCCGATCCGGCGACCGCGAGAAAGCGGCCGACGGCATCCGGCAGGGCGTGGAGACGCTTCTTTCAAGCGGGCCCGTGCGTGTGGCGGTGCCTTATTACGTCGGCCTCGACTTCTCCGGCTTTCGCCGCATGGTCGACCTGGTCGGCGGCGTGTGGGTGACGGTGAAGACGCCGATGCACTACGACGACAACGCCGGCGACCTTCACATTCATTTTGAACCCGGCCGCTACCTGCTCAAAGGCGACGAGGCGCTCCGCTACGCGCGCTTTCGCGGGCAGACGGGCGACCGGGGCCGTATTTATCGCCAGCAGGAGTTCGTGCGGAACATGATCAAGCGCCTTGCCAATCCGATGATGGTCTTCAAGGTGCCGCGCATGGCGGCGGTGGTCGCCACGAGCGTGCAGACCAATCTCTCGTTCTGGGACATCGTCTACCTCGCGGCCGCCATCCGGCGCGTGCGCTCGGACAACACCGGCTTCTATATCCTTCCCGGTCACCCGTCCGGCCCCTTCTGGGTGCCGAACCGCGGTATGGCGGCGGAGATGGCCTCGATGCTCATCGCGGGGCGTCCGCCGGCCCAGGAAGTCCCCGACATCGCCCCGCAGTCGGGCCTCGTCACCGTGAACGTCTGGAACGCGTCCGGGCATCCGGGCCTCGCCTACAAGGTCACGCGCCAGCTCCGGAGCGCGGGCTTCGACGTGGTCGAC
>JBBRXR010000411.1:0-2375 GCA_038238485.1 Elusimicrobiota bacterium
CATCGCCCTGGGATTCATCGGCGGAGACAGCGGCGCGCTGTTCGCGGCGGTCTCCGAAGGCAATGGCGTGCCCACGGGACTGATGACCTTTAACCAGGGCCGCACGCGATTTTCGGCGGCGACGGTCAATCACCGCCAGACCGGGCCGCGTTTTGCTGGGGAGTCGCCCGCGATTGCGCAGAGCGCCGTCCGCCGCTTCCACCGCACCTTTGACGACAACGTTGTCCCCGGCGATATTGTTTTGCTGGGCGGGTCCCTTCCCAAGGGCGTTCCCGCCGACGAATACACTCATCTCATCGAGCGCGCGCACGAGCGCGGCGCGAAAGTCTACGTGGACGCCAAGGGCGAGCCGCTGAAGAAGGCCATCGAGGCGCGCCCGGATTTCGTTGGCGTGAATCAGTCCGAGTTCGCGGGCGCCGTGGGCGTGCCGTCATCCGAGCTCGAGAACCGGCCGGAGCGCGTCGCCGCGTTGGCCGCCGACTGGGTTCGCGGCGGCATCCACACTGTGGTCGTGACGCTGGGCGCCGACGGCATCGTGATGGTCACGCGCGACGGCGGAGATATTCGCGCCTACAAGGCGCGCACCCCCAAGGTGGACACCATCGACCCGAATGGCGCGGGCGACACGGTGAAGGTGGCCTTCGCCTATGCCGACATGGAAGGCCGCACGCGGCTCGAAGCGCTTCGACTCGCCACGGGCGCGGGCGCCGTCACGGTCACCAAACCCGGCGCAGCAATGTCGTCGCTGGAGGAAGCGGTCGCGATGGCGCCCAGCGTGGAAATTTCAGAGATCGCGGTTCCCGCGCCGGCGGTGGTCGGCGTGTCAATCCTCCTCGGCTGGCTCTACCAGCGCACGACGCGCGCGGGCCGCGCCGCGATCGCGCTCATCGCCGCGCCGGTGGTCGAAACGCTGCTCATCGCCGTTTTCTTCGGACTGTGGCCGTTCCTCTTTCCCATCGCGCCCTGGATGGCGCTCACGCTGATTCCGACCGCCAGCGGCCTGTTCTTCATGGTCATTCACCCGGTGGTCTTCGACGCCCTCGGGGACACCCCGCGTCGGCCGCGCATCAGCGAGCGCATCGATCTCTTCGTGGAGGGAGCGGTTTACGGCTTCATCTTCGCTGTGATGGCGCTGGGCGGACACGGTATAGAGAACTGGGTCGGTGCGCTCCTCACGAACGCGTTCTTCCATTCCCTCATGAACGCCGCCTCGATCTACGAAGGCAAGGCTGTTTCGGTGGGCGGCGGCGCGCCGGGCATCGTGGACGCCGCGCGGCGCCTTCTGGAGGGTTCGGACCTCAGCCGAAACATCGAGAGCATCGACGGGCGCCTCACTGCGCTCGAACGCGTGGTCCCTTCGCGCGCCGGCAGAATGAATGGCGGCCAGGCTCTTCTCGACTTTCAGCAATTCGTGACCGAACGCGGGCCGTCGTCGGCCGTGAGCGAGACCGTTTCCCCGCCCGTCAGCGGCCTGAACGTCGTCATGATCGACTCATCCATGGCGGCGCGCCTCGCCGACGTCATTTCCCGCGAGCGCGAAAAAGCCGGTCCCGACGGCGCGGTGCTCTTTATCGCGCAGACCGGCACGCTCTCGAATGCCGTCGACCTGGCGCTTCGCGGCGCCTCCGGCGCGACATCCGCCGTCATGGCGCGCCCCGATCTGTTCACTTCGGTTGAGAACGGCGCGACGCTTTCGCTGGCGGCGCTCGGGGCGGCGTTGTCCGCGGACGGCCGGTATTCCGGACGCCCGGTCAGCCGAATCGTTGTCTCCAATGCCGTCGCCTTCGACGCGTCGGGCCTGAGCGCGGACGATCCACTCCGCCGCGCTTTGTTTATCGTGCTCTCCGCGCTGGGCCCGGTGGCGCTCACCGCGGGACAACTCGATCGACTGAGCGCTCTCGCCGTCCTCGTCGCCCGGCAGGCCTAAAAGCTAAACTCCGCGGAGTGATCTCCCGCAAACAAGTCGTCGTCCGTTCTCTCGCCGCCGGCGTTCTGGCCGGGCTGGGCGTCAGCGCCTATCTCGTCTGGAAACAGGTTTCCGGGCCGCCGCCTCCACGCCATCCTCTCTCGCTGCCGGCCAACGTGTCGTGGGCGAACCGGTCCGTTACCGTCATGCCCGATAAGTCGGTGCGCTCGCTCGTGGAGGCCTTCGTGGGAGAAGGTCGCGATTTTCGGCTCGAGGTGGCCCTCGCCGGAAAGCCGCCGGTAATCTGGATCTACGATGGCCAGCACCTGACGACGAACGTGAAGGTGCCGGAGAAGCCTTACAATGAGCTCGATCCGCGCAACACGGTCCTCGGCGTCTACAACACGTTGCCGTCGTATAAATATCTCGGCGTGAAGTCCGTCGGAGAGCACGACTGCTGGGCCTTTCA
>JBBRXR010000412.1:0-2372 GCA_038238485.1 Elusimicrobiota bacterium
AGAATTCCCGACAACAGTCGCATCGTCGTTCCGGAGTTGCCGCAGTCGAGAGGGGCGGAGGGTTTCCTGAAACTCCACAGGCCGGCACCCGTCACCGTCCATTTCCCCGGCGTGCCTTTCACGACCGCGCCGAGTTTCTCGACACAGGAGACCGTCGAAAGGCAGTCGGCGGCCATGAGGGGGTTGTTGATTGTCGATTCCCCTTCAGCCAGCGCCGAGAACATCACGGAGCGGTGAGTGAGCGACTTGTCGGGCGGGACGTTGACGTCGCCGCGCAGGCGCGCGGCGCGGCGGATTTCCTTTTTCAGGCCGACCATGAAATTTTGTCGCGGGCGATCCGGGCCAGCTCGCGGCGGAGCGCGCCGGCGCGCTTGCCGCTGAGTCGAAGGAGGTTGGAGAAAAATTCCTTCAGCGCGCGGGCGATCGCGTCGCGGTTCATCTCAAGGATGCCGCTCCAGATGTCGGGGTTCGATCCGGCGACGCGCGTCATGTCCCGGAACGAGCCCGCGACAAACGAGCGCACGCGCCGGTCCTTGCGCGCGGCCGACGCGGCCTGGGAGAAAAGAGAGAAGGAGAGAAGGTGCGGAAGGTGGCTCGTGAGCGCGAGGAGGTCGTCATGGCGCCGGGCGTCGATCTCCACGCAGGTGGCGCCCGCGTCCCGCCAGAGTCGGCGGACGACGCTCAACGCGCGCGCGGGGGCGGAACGCTCGATGGCGCAGGTCGCGCCCTTGAACAGGTCGTGGCGCGCATTCTCAACGCCGGCCCGTTCGGAGCCCGCCATGGGGTGCGCGCCCACGAACGCGAGGTCGCGACGGCGCGCGAGAAGCTTTTTCATGCCGGCCTGGACCGATCCCTTCACGCTGCCGACGTCGGTGAGAACGGCGCCGCGTTTGATGAAGGGGAGCAGGCGTCTGGCCATCGGCACGATGGATTGCACGGGAACGCAGAACACGACGATGTCGGCGTCTTGAAGCGCGGCGCGCGGATCGGCGAAGGCGTCGTCGACCGCGCCGCGGCGGACGGCCTGGCGCAGGCGAGCGGCGTCGCGTCCGAGGCCGGTGACGTGGTAAGCGCGACCGGGGCGGCGGCGAAGCGCCATTCCCAGCGACCCGCCGATGAGACCCACGCCGACGACGCAGACGCGCGGCATGCTAGATGGTTCGTCCGATGGCTTCGGCGACGGCCTTGATTTCCTTCACGAGGTGGGCGAACTGCGCGGGCACGAGCGCCTGGTGCGCGTCCGAGAGCGCCTCCGCGGGATGCGGATGAACTTCGATCATGATTCCGTCGGCACCGGCGGCCACGGCCGCGCGGGCCATGGGACCGATGTATTCGCGAACGCCGGTCCCGTGCGACGGGTCGACGAACACGGGAAGATGGCTGAGATGTTTGACGACCGGCACCGCGCTCAGATCAAGCGTATTGCGCGTCGCCGTCTCGAACGTGCGGATACCGCGCTCGCAGAGAATCACGTCCGGATTGTCGCGCGAGAGAATGTATTCGGCGGCCATGAGCCACTCTTCGATCGTCGTTGAAAGGCCGCGCTTGAGGATGACGGGCTTCTTGGCCATTCCGACTTCCTTCAACAGGTCGAAGTTCTGGGCGTTGCGCGCTCCGATCTGGAGGACGTCGGCGTAGCGGCAGATCAATTGCACCTGACGCGGGTCCATGACTTCAGTCACGACTGGCAGTCCGGTCAGTTTGCGCGCCTCGGCGAGGAGCTCGAGCGCTTTTTCGCCGTGGCCCTGGAACGAGTAAGGCGAGGATCGGGGCTTGAACGCACCGCCGCGGAGCATGTGGGCGCCGGCCTTTTTCATTTCGCGGGCGTTCTCCATGAGGTTAGCGCGCGTGTCGACGGAGCAGGGTCCGCCGATGATGATGACCTGCTTTCCGCCCACCTTCACGTTCTTGCCAATGTTGATGATCGACGATTCTTTCTTGAACTCGCGCGAAACCATCTTATACGGCTTCGAGATCGCGGTGACCACTTCGACCGCGTCGAACTGTTCGAACTTGTCGCGGTGGATGATGGCTTTCTCGCCGATCACGCCAATGACAACACGCTCCGCACCCGCGGACACCTGCGGCTTGAAGCCGAGCTCTTTGATTTTCGAAATGATTTTGTCGATGTCCTTTTTCGAGGCACCGGTTTTCAACGTAAGAATCATGGCTTGCTGACGACCTCCCTTAACGAGTCCAGAAAAAGCTTATTTTCAGACGGACGACCGACCGTAATGCGTAGATACCCCGGCAGCCCGTATTCTTCGACGGCGCGGGCGATGACGCCCTTGCGCAGCAGCTCTTCGAAAACCCAATAACCCGTTTTCGGAGCCACGCTGAACAGAATGAAGTTGGCCGCCGACGGAACGACC
>JBBRXR010000413.1:0-2365 GCA_038238485.1 Elusimicrobiota bacterium
CGACCATTGCCACCGCCGCCTTGTGGCGGAATACCTGGCCGAGAAATGGCCGGATGTCGAGGTCGAACACCTGGTGTAGCGTCAGGCCTCAGCTCCAAAAAAACCGGGAAGAAAATACACGCTAACAATCTTAAAATAATTGAATAAGAGCATTAAAGAAGACAGAATTGATTTTAGATCGAGGTTTAATTTCCCGCGTCGTGGCGGGGAAGCGCGTGACTTTCAAGCACATCTTACCAGGTCCAAAATATTCGGGCGACGGTCGAATCGTGGTATGATGCAGGCGCCTTCCACTCTACCTCGGGGTGACATTCCATGCCGCCGATCGAATCGCCAGAAGCAACCAGTCTCGAGTCCGAACTTGCCCGCCGGGTCCAGTCGCTGGAAACGGTCCTGGCGACGGTCGTTGACTTCAATTACAGTTTCGACCGCGAGGGCCGCTTCAGCTACGTGAACAAGGCGCTCGCCGACCTCCTCCTGCGCACGCCTGCCTCGATGATCGGCCTCAACTTTCACGAACTTGGCTATCCGACCGAGCTCGCCACCCGCCTGCAGCGCCAGATCGAGTTCGTCTTCACCACGGGGGAAACCCTTCGCGACGAGACGCCCTTCACCGCCGCCGGCGGAGAAACCGGTTACTATGAATACGTTTTCGTCCCGGCCTTCGCCGATGACGGCGCCATCAACATGGTCGCGGGCTCCACGCGCGACATCACCGAGCGCAAACGCATCGAACTCGCTTTGAAAGAGAGCGAACACAAACTCCACGATCAGGAAGAGCGCCTGCGCCTCGCCCTCAACGCCGGCAACTGCGGCACTTGGGACTGGGACGTGGCGACCAACCGCGTGACCTGGTCTGAACGCGTCTACGATCTGCACGGCATTAAACCGGGAGAATTTAATGGCGCCGTCGAGGATTTCACGAAACTCATCCATCCCGACGACGTTCATCGCGTGGCGGAAACCATCCAGGCCTGCCTGACCAAGGGCGGCGACTACGCCGTCGAATTCCGCGTACCGCATCTGAACGGCGACATCCGGTGGCTCTCCACCAACGGTCGCGTTATCCGCGACGGCGAAGGGCGGCCCATCCGCATGGTTGGCACGACATGGGACACGACCGATCGAAAGGAAACCGAGAAGAACCTTCTTCAGCAGGCGGAGGACCTCTGGCGCTCCAATCAGGAGCTCGCTGAATTTGCCTACGTCGCTTCGCACGATCTGAAAGAACCGCTTCGCAAGGTGGCGAACTATGCCCAGCTTCTGGTGCGCCGCGTGTCCAACGACATCGACGGAGAGGGCCAGCGCTATCTCGATCACATTCAGGGCGGCTTGGAGCGCATGCAGCACCTGATCGACGACCTTCTGGCCTACTCGCGGCTGAGCAATGGAGAAAAACAGTCGCAGACCGTGGAGATCGACGAGGTCCTCACGCAGGTGACCGGCGATCTCGAGACCGCGATGGCGCAGTCCGGCGCCACCATCACGCGCGACGCGTTGCCCACGGTGTCGGCCAACCCGCTTCACATGCAGCAGCTTTTTCAGAACCTCATCAGCAACGCGATCAAGTTCCGCGACAGCCGCGCCCCCGTGATCCATGTTTCAGCCGTCGAGAAAGACGGCCTCTGCGTTTTCTCCGTGGCCGACAACGGTATCGGCATTGAGCCGAAGTACCTGGACCAGATCTTTAAGATCTTTCACCGCCTTCACGGTCGTGAACGCTACACCGGCACCGGCATCGGGCTCGCCATCTGCAAAAAAATCGTCGAGACGTACGGCGGCAAGATCTGGGCCACGTCCAAGCCGGACGCCGGATCCACCTTCTTCTTCTCCCTGCCGCGCGCGTGACAAACCGGCGCTCCTGATGCCCGCCATACGAACCATCAATGCCTCCGACGCCTGGGCGGACGTCCAGGCCGGGCGCGCGGGCCTCATCGACGTGCGCGAACCAGGCGAATTCGAAACGGTTCGCGCGCCGCGCTCGATCAATCTTCCTTTGTCGCGGTTCGAGGAACGCGTGTCGGAGCTGCCCGCGGGCACGACGGTCTACGTTCTCTGCGCGGTGGGATCGCGCGCGATGGCGGCGGCAAAGATTCTTTCCGAAAGTTCGCGCACCGGCGTGGTGGTGGAAGGAGGCATGGGAGACTGGCAGCGGCGCGGCCTTCCGATTGAAGCCGGATCCCGGCGTGTATGGCCCATGGACCGGCAGGTCCGGCTGGTGGCCGGCGCGCTGGCGCTCTCAGGCGCGCTTCTCGGGTGGCTGGTGAACCCGCGGTTCTATCTGCTATCGGGATTCGTCGGCGGCGGGCTTCTTTTTTCCGGGATCACCGGCGTCTGCGGCATGGCACATGTCCTCGCGCGATGC
>JBBRXR010000414.1:0-2357 GCA_038238485.1 Elusimicrobiota bacterium
GCCGCGAGCGGCGTGACCACGCCGACCAGCGACGCCACGGGCGTCGGCGCGACCACGGGCGGCGTGAGCCCCAGCGGCTCAGGCAGCGCGACCAGCGGCACCGACATGGGCGGCGCCGGATCGACCAGCGGCACGGGCGCCAGCGCGGGGACGAGCGCGACCACCGGCACCAACGCTGCGCGCCCCGTTAAGACGCACAAGCGCAAGGCGCCGACGAAAGCCTCGGCCACGCACAAGAGAAGCGGCAACGCCACGACGCCTTCGGGCAGCGGCGCGGTTCCGTCGACGAACGGCGGCGGCGCGGGCGCGAGCGGCACGGGTTCCGCGTCGGGCTCGAGCTCGACCGACATGAACGGCGTGGGCACGAACCCCGGCGGCAGCGGCAGCGGAATGTAATCGCCCGCTTTCCGCATCGACTTGAATGGGAAGGCCGGTTCGCGACTTTTTGCGAACCGGCCTTTTTTGGTTGAATCAACCATGCTCTCCCCCCTCACCCTCCTCCGCCACGGCGAAACGGAATGGTCGCTCTCCGGCCGCCACACGGGCCTGTCCGACATTCCCCTCACGGCGCGGGGCGAAGACGAAGCCCGCGCCAGCGGCGAGCGGCTGAAAGACCGGGTGTTCGCGCGCGTGTTCACCAGCCCGCGCGTTCGCGCGCGGCGCACGGCGGAACTGGCGGGCCTGGGCGCGCTGGCGCAGGTGGACGAAGATCTGCGTGAGTGGACGTACGGCGACTACGAGGGGCTGGTGCAGTCGGAAATCCAGGCACGGCATCCGGGCTGGGACATCTTTGAGCACGGGTGCCCGAACGGCGAGATGCCGACGGAAGTGTCGGCGCGGGCGGACCGCGTGATCGCGCGGATCCGGGCGCTCGGCGGGCCGACGATCGTGGTGTCGCACGGGCATTTCACGCGCGTGCTGGCGCTCCGGTGGATTGGCCTGCCCATCGCGCACGGCAACCGGCTGGAATCCTTCACGGCGTCGATCAGCATCCTCGACACCAGCAAGGACAGCGGCAAGCCGCTCATCCAGGTCTGGAACCAGACGAGCGCATGAAATCGCGCCTTCGGCCGCGACCCCTCGTTCTCCGCTACGGCGTGGCGGTCCTGGCCAGCGCGGCCGCGCTGGGCCTGTCGCTCGCCCTCCGCCCCGTCATCGAGCCGACCCTCTTCATTTTTTTCTTCGCCGCGCTTTTCGTGAGCACGTACCGCGGCGGTTTCGGGCCGGGGCTCGTGGTGATCGTGGCCGGCGCGCTGGGCGGCAACTATTTCCTGATGTCGAACGGCCCTGGGTTCAACCTCGAGCCGGTGGCCCTCGTGCGCACGGGTTTCTTCGTGGCGGTGGCGTCCGTCGCGGCCTGGCTGTCGGAGCGGCAGCTCCGCGCGAGTGAGCGCGCGCGGCAGGCGGAAGACGCGCTCATCGCGCGCCAGCGGGAACTGCGCATGGCGATGTCGGGCCTGCTCGAGAAGACGCGGGAGCTCGAGCACTTCGCGTACGTGGCGTCGCACGACCTGAAAGAGCCGATCCGCAAAATCGCCAGCTACTCGGAACTGCTCACCACGCGCTACAGCGACGTGCTCGACGGCATGGCCCTGCGCTACCTCGCCTACATCGGTGAGGGCGCGCTCCGCATGAAGCAGTTGATCGAGGACCTCCTCACCTACGCCTCCACGACGAAGAACGAAGAAACATGGGAGAAGGTGGACCTCGGTGAAACGGCGCGGCTGGCCGTCACCGACCTGGAGACGGCCATCGAACAGCAGGGCGCGGTGGTCACCGTGGAAGCCTTGCCGGTGGTGCGCGGCAACCCCACGCAGCTCCGCCAGCTTTTGCAGAACCTCATCGCCAACGCCATCAAGTTCAAAAGCGCGGCGCCGCCCACGGTCCGCCTCTTCTCGCGCGTCGACGGACAGAACGTGATGGTGGGAGTGCAGGACAACGGCATCGGCATCGCGTCGGCCTATCACGCGTCCATCTTCGAGATGTTCCAGCGGCTGCACTCGAAACAACTTTACGAGGGCACCGGCATTGGCCTGGCCGTCTGTAAGCGCATCGTGCAGCATCACGGCGGGCGCCTCTGGGTCGAGTCGAGCGAGGGCGCGGGCGCGACGTTCTGGTTCGTCCTCCCGACGCTGGCGGAGAACTAGAAGCTGACGTCGACGATGAGCGGAAGGTGGTCGGACGCCACCTGGGTGAGATTGTTCTTCGGAACCTGCGCGGTGAGCGCGTGGGCGCGCGGCGGCATGAAGACGTGGTCGATGCGCACGGCGGGCCGGCGGCTCGGCCAGGTGGCCGACACGTTCTTTCCGACGGCGGCGTAAGCGGCGTCGACGAACCGCGCGGAGAGCCGCTTGTAC
>JBBRXR010000415.1:0-2354 GCA_038238485.1 Elusimicrobiota bacterium
ATCGTGATTGAAAAGGGTGGCGGCGTATACGACGTCCATGAAGGACACATCGCTACCGATCCGTCGGTGATTCCGACGGGAACTTCCGTTTTAATGTTGGTTCGGGTGGGTGGGAAGGACCGTCTTCTGCGAGTGAAGGCCACGGACATCGGGGCGGCCATTCGCGGAGAGCATGTGGACCTCCCGATTCGCTTTCCGAAGGAATACATCCGTAATTCCAGCGTCGTGATTTTTCTGCCGACGAAAACGTCGACCAAAGGTCCGACGAAAACACCGACGAAAGTCAGTCCCGATCGAAAGGGTTCGGCGGCGCGTCTTTAATTCCTTCCCTTTTCACGCGGTCAACTTCCTTCTTGAACGCGTCCTCTATCTTCCTCTTCTGCCCTTCCAGTTCTTCTTTCCGGTTTTCAAATAGCGTCGCCCGCCGCTTCTTGTCTTCCTCAAGTTTCTTGAGCGCGCCTTCCATCGTGCTGTCCTCTGCGCGTTGCTTGGGCGACCACTTCTTCACGACTTCACCGGTCTCGGCATCCACTTCCATCAGGCCTGTACAGAATGAGCAATTCACGTAGATCGTTTTGCTCATGGTTTACCTCGGTTGCCTTTCATGAAACGGGCTTCCTTTTCTCCGGGACGAAGATAGCCGAGTTCCTGGCGAACGAGCTCTTCGTAGGCGGCGGGGTTGTTTTGCAGACGGGCGAGGCGTTCGCGTGACTCAACGGTCTGCGCGTCGACGGACTGAAGCTCGGCGTTCGCCTGCCGGATGGCGCGGCGGCGGCCGATGACCTGACGAAAGCTGTCGCTGAGCACGAAGCTCAGCAGGACAGCCAGCGCTGCGACGGCGTATATCCAGTATTTTTTCAGCGACTGAACTCGAAAGCCGAGGCGCCCGGGAACTGCGCGCGGCGTCCCACTTCTTCCTCGAGACGGAGGAGCTGGTTGTACTTGGCCATGCGGTCCGAGCGCGACGCCGAACCGGTTTTGATCTGGCCAGAACCCACGGCCACCGCGAGATCTGCGATGAACGCGTCCTCGGTTTCACCGGAGCGGTGAGAGATGATGGAATGGTAACCGTGCTTGGCCGCGAGCTGGATGGCGCGGACCGTCTCAGTGAGGCTGCCGATCTGGTTGACCTTGATGAGAATGGCGTTTGCGACGTTGCGGTTGATGCCTTCCTGGAGCCGCGTGGTGTTGGTGACGAACAGGTCGTCTCCGACGAGCTGAATGCGGCCGCCGAGCGTGTCGGTGAGCGCCTTCCAGCCGTCCCAGTCGTCTTCAAACAAACCGTCTTCGATGGAGACAATCGGGAATTCCTTCGTGAGCTTCTCGTAGTAGCCGATCATTTCCTTCGTCGAATAAACCGGGCTGCCCTTCTCCCCTTCCAGCGTGTACTTGCCGTTCTTGTGGAGCTCGTTCGACGCGACATCGAGCGCGAGCATCACGTCCTTGCCCGGCTTGAAGCCGGCGGCGCTGATGGCTTCGCAAAGAAGCTGCGCCGCTTCCGCATTCGAGCCGAGATTCGGCGCGAATCCGCCTTCGTCTCCGACGGAAGTTGAAAGCCCTTTGGACTTCAGGATCTTTTTGAGCGAATGAAAAACTTCGACGCCCGTGCGCAGGGCTTCCTTGAACGTGCCGCCCCGCACCGGGACGATCATGAATTCCTGGATGTCGACGTTGTTGTCGGCGTGCGCGCCGCCGTTGACGACGTTCATCAGCGGAACGGGCATCACGATGGGTTTGCGCTCGTAGCCGAACGTCTGGCGAATGTGCTGGTAAAGCGAGAGGCCTTGGGCGGCCGCGGCGGCGCGGGCGCAGGCGAGCGACACGCCGAGAATGGCGTTGGCTCCAAGGTTTCCCTTGTTGGGCGTGCCGTCGATCTTGATGAGGAGTTCGTCGATCGCCACCTGGTCGCTGGCGTCGCGGCCTTTGAGGGCCTTTGCGATCGTGCCCTGAACGTTAGCGACAACCTTGAGCGTGCCTTTACCGTCGTACCGGCTTTTGTCGCCGTCGCGGAGTTCAACGGCCTCGTGCGCTCCGGTGGAGGCGCCGCTCGGGACCGCGGCGCGGCCGACGCAACCGTCGGACAGGACGACGTCGACTTCAACGGTCGGGTTTCCGCGGGAATCGAGGATTTCGCGGGCGTTGAGGGTCACGATGCGCGCGCGGCTGCGGGAAACGGTTTTGGAACGGGACTTTTTCTTCGTGGCCATGAAAACGGCTCCTTTCAAATTATGAGTGGTGTAATGTCCCGGTGGGTTTCTTCGCGAGCGTCTCGAAGACCGATTCCAGGATGGCAAGGCATCGATCAAGGTCCTTCCGCGCAATGAAATATGGTGGGAGAAATCGCAACACATTCC
>JBBRXR010000416.1:0-2345 GCA_038238485.1 Elusimicrobiota bacterium
GACCTTTCCGGCGACGGTGACGGACGCCGTCGTCACGAAATAGTAGGCGCTTTGAATTGCGCTCACACCGGTCGAGATCTTGACCGAGTATTTTCCTTCACCGGGAACATCCACGTCGTTCACCAGCGTCGGATCATTCACATAAAAGGAAGGATCGACCGCCAGCCGGCCCATGGATTCAACGAGACCGGTTTCCGCCAGGCGATAAGCGCGGTTCATGGCGTTGAAATAAACCACCTGATGCGAACTCACCAGAAGTCCGCGCGTGGCCGTGGCGATCAGGATCGCCGCGGCGAGGGCCACGGAAACCGCCAGCGCGACGGTAGAGCCGTTCTGGTTGCCATTCAATTTCATGATGGGCTGCTCGTTCTTTTCATACTGATCGTCCGATATTCGATCGGCTTGTCGTACTTTGCGGCACTCCAGAACGCCGGGCGCAATCGAATTAAAATTTCTACGGCCTCGTAGGAGCCTGGATCCGTGGCTCCATAGGGCTTGAACATCCACATGCTGTTCACCGGCGGCTCCATCATGTTCACCAGCAGCTTCGACACTCTCGTCCCGGCGGGCGAAATGTAGGTCCGCCGCAAATAGGTCTCGGTGCTTGACTGAACGTACTCATAGCGCAGCGTCGCGGTCGAGGCGGTCATCACCATGTTCGGGGCGTTGAAACCTCCGGTCTCCGACGGACGAAAAACAGAAAGCACCAGCGTCCCCGATGAAATCTCCGCGATTCGGCTACTGTTGCGGACACCGCGCGTCATCTCGTAGAGAACAACCTGCGCGTTCCACTGCGCGTTCAGAAGAACTCTCTGGCGTCCCAATGCGACCATCCAGTCCACGCCCAGTTTGGCCATCGCAAAAGCCATGCCAAGAATCGCGATGGCGACCATCGCTTCCGTCAGCGTTACACCTCTTGATCGATTCTTGCGCATGGCGTCGTTAGTTTCCTCGCCCTCCGCCGCCGCCACCGTTTCCTGGATCGACGGGCGAACCGACAAGGCTGAAGTCTTTCTGCCAGTGGAACGTGGTGTTCATCTGGTCAGCAAACTCCTTTTGAACCCAGTCGGTGGCGTCGTAATTCGTGTTATTGATCACCGGGATTGTCTTCACTCTCACCTGAATATTCCAACCCATGAGCGGCGCCGTGTAGCGCGCTGAGAAGGTGTACACGCCAGAGGCGTTCGTGGTCGTCTCCCAGTAATTGCCGGCTCGGTCATAAAGAGCAATCGTCGCGCCATTGATCAGAGAGTTGTCCGACGCTGCCCGCACCGTGCCGGTGACGTCGTAGCGCATGCGATGGAGGATGCCAAGCGTGCGCGTGTTCCAGGCGTAAGTCGTGTCAGGAACGTACGCCGTGCCGTTATACGTGTAGACCGGACCACCCGGCGTGGCCCATCCCTGATTGGGCTGCCATTGGTCGTCGGGACTGAAGTTCGGGAAGTACATGATGACCTGGTCGTAGTAATTGTTGTTGACCGTCTGGTTGACCGTGATTTTTGCGTTGTTGATGTACTGGCCAGCGGCGAGCGTCACGGTCGTGTTTCCTTCCCACTTATCATAGCGGCTCATGTTCTGGTTGAATCCGCCGCCGCCGGAACCTAGCTGTCCATTTACGATCGGAACATTGTTCGACTGGAAGATCATTCCGCCGCAAGAACCGACGTTAAGACCGGACGGGCGATATTCATAACCCTGGACGTTCATCGTGGCGTTCACATCCGCGGGGTCCATGGTGATGTAACGCAACACGTTGCCGTTGTCGACGATCTTGACGGTTCCCGACACCGGGCCCGAGAAAACGCGGCTTTGAACCGTCGCAAGTCCGGCATCGAAGTAGATTTTCGTCGTATCCGAACCGAGGTTCGGCGGCAGATTGTTCGGCATGGTTGAGTTATAAAACGAGTCGAAGTCGTGTGTGCCGCTGATGGTGGTGGTGGACTGGTAATAATCCAGGTAAGCCTTGTTGACGTTGCCGCCGCTCCACTGAACGCCACCGAACGCGCGATTGGCCTGGGGCGAGCCGCCGAAGTTGAACATGATGCGGCCCGTCGCGCTGGTGAAGTTGACTTCAGACCCACCGGTACCGATGACCACCGTTCCGCGCACGCGCGCGAGGGCCGAGCGCTCGAGAAGATAGATCGTCTTCGTCGGACTCGTGTTCACTTTTACGTTCACGTCCGTAAAGAGGTCCGGATCAGTTCCGTACGGGGCCGTCAGACGGGTGTTGTTGCTCGGACAGACCATCAAAAATTTCGTGTTGGCCGGCAGCGCTGGAAAAGAGCCGCTGGCCATCGCTCGAATGGGGGTCACTGGTGCCGGCTGCTCCGTACGAAGCGGTTCGA
>JBBRXR010000417.1:0-2332 GCA_038238485.1 Elusimicrobiota bacterium
CATCGGCAAGGTGCCTTTGAGTTTTGGGAGATAGATTTCCTTTTTCAATTCCGCGGGCGTGGTGGGATGGCCCCAGAAGGTCAATAACGCGGCAAGGGTGGACGGGCCGCACTGATCAGTCTTGTCGGCGAAGAAGGGAACGTTCGGAATGCTCGCCGCCTGCGGCGGATGCGCCTCGCCCGGACCGTTCACGCGTCGGCGTCCGAGACACCCGGCGGTCAGAAACGGAAACGCGAGCGCAAGAAACAGAAGAGATTGGGGTCGCATCAGAAGAGATTCTCATACTCGGCGCGCCAGGGGAAGTTCGGCGGGAAACGCTTTCGGCGCGGTTCGATTGTTATTACGATTTGCGCGCCCATGGTCAATCTCGCAAAATTTTCTCTTCTGGTATTCATCGCCACCCTCCTTGCTGGTTGCGCCGGCATGGGTGTGGTTCAGTCGAATGATCCCGGCAAGAACCTCGCGAAGGGCCGCTCCCTTTTGGTGAGCCCGGCGCGTGCCGTGCCCGCCGAGAAATTGATCTGGGGCGCGATGACCGCCTTGCGCGCCACAAAAAACACCGAAGGCCAGGCGGACGCGTATCTCGCCTACGCGGAATTTCTCACGTCGCCCGCGCTCTCCAAGTCGGAGAATTATTTCCGCGCCCACGGTTTCCTCGATAAATCTGTAACGGTCGAGAACCGGCTTCAAAAATCGGTCGAATACCTCGACAAAGCAACACCGCTTTTCTTCGAAGCCAAACGCTTCGACGCGCTCACCGATGCGAGCACCCTTCGCGGCGTGGCCCTGATGGCCCAGGGAAAGCGTGAAGACGCGTGCGCCAGCTTTGACCAGGGCGTGAGTTTCCACGACGAACAGCTCCGGCGCCAACCCGCCGTCAAAGCCAGCGTTCCGGAAGGCTATGGCTCGTGGAGAGAATACGTGGCGGGCCTTCAGAAACGCGCCGGCTGCGCCAACTGATTCGCGTCGCCCTTTAACGTCGTTTCTTTCCGCCCACCGTTACTTTTCTTTTACCTCGTCTTAAGGGGGATTTAAGGCGATTCCGTCAGACTGAAAGGGTCTGATGACCTCTCGACGAACCTCTCGCGTCCTGACGGCCCTCCTGGGCCTCGTTCTCTCCGCGCTCATCGCGGTGGAACCCGTTCTTGCCGGCGTCGCCCAGAGCGCCGTGTGGGACCAGCGCCACGACGCCTTGCTCGCCCGCGCCGCCCGACCCTCCCTTCTTCCCGTCTCTCCCGCTCGCGCCGCGTCGCTTGAAGACATCCTCGCCGCGTCGCCCGGACGCGTTTGCGCGTCCCGCCGTCCCGCGTCCTCCGAACGCACGCTGATCATCGTTCAGGACGTCCACATGAACGCCGAAGCGCAGGAGAACATCCGCCTCACCATCGACAAGCTGGCGAGCACTGGCCGCGTCGCCTTCGTTGCGCTGGAAGGCGCGTCGGGCGACATCGATCTCTCCATCCGGGAGAAAGGCGTGTCGCCCGCGATCCTTCGTCACGCCGCCGACTACCTTCTCCGCACGGGCCGGATTTCCGGCGCCGTGCACGCGCTCATGACCGGCGCGTCCCGGGTGCGCGCGCACGGCGTCGAGCTTCCCGCGCTCTACGACGCCAACGTCCGCGCCGCCGCGCAGGGACGCGCGTTGCTGCCCGACGCGGAACGTCGCCTCACCCGTCTGCGCGAACGACTGACGCGCCACGAACGCGACACGTTCAATCCCGATTTGAAGGCGTTCGTCGACGCCGCGCGCAACGCGAAAACGGGCGCGGGCGTGACGCCGGCCCTGGCCGCTCTACTGCTCGATCGCGCGCCAGGCGCCAACGCGCCGCAACTCCGGCGCTACCGAGAGGCCGCGCAACTCGAATCCGGCTTTGACGCGAGTCGCCTGGAATCGGAGCGCGCGCGCCTGATGGAAAAACTTCTCCCCGCGCTGAGCGACGCGGACCGGGCCGATCTATTGAAACGCGCGATGGCGTTTCGCGCGGGCCAGACCAGTCAGGCCGATCTCTTTCACGAGGTGGTCCGGCTCGGGCGCGCGCACGGCTTCGCGACCGATTCTTACCCTGCGCTCGAAGCGCACCTCCGCTACCTGGACCTTGCCGATGGGCTCGACGTCACGCTTCTGGCCGCGGAAGCGCGCGCCGTGGAAGAAAGCGTGGTTTTCGCGCTCACGCGCACCGAGGAGGAGCGCCGATCGATCGAGGCCGGACGCTGGCTCGACACGGCGGGAAAACTGGCCCGCTTCGCCCTCACGCGCGACGAATGGACGCGCACCGACGCCGCGCGCGCGCCCGTGCCCGCGATGCTCGCGGACGACGCGCCCGCGCTGGCG
>JBBRXR010000418.1:0-2318 GCA_038238485.1 Elusimicrobiota bacterium
GGCTCGACGCCACATCGCGACGTTTGCCCTTGTTGGCCATCAACATCTGATTTTTCTCGATGTAGACGCTGGAGCCTGCCTTTCCGATCATGATTTTCTGGTAGGTTTCTCCTTTCCCACTTTCAATCGTGACCTTGTCCTTGAGGGCGGTGTAGCTGTAGGTCGACTCGGAAGCCTTGTTGATTCCCACGCCCTCCGCAAAAATCTTGCCGTCGATCACGGCGCCGCCCTTGCCGATTTCTATGTGCTCAGCCCGGGTTGTGAGAATGGTCGCCTGCCCGCGGATGGCTCCGCCCGGCTTGGTCGGGGCCGTGAGGGACACATTCAGCCAGCCCCCGCCCTTGCCCCGTCCCGTCACGAGATTGCCGTCGCCCTGAACGCGGACCGTCAGGCTTTTCGTGTCGGCGCCCAGGGCCGTTTCCGCCTTCGTACCGCCTCCTGCCTTGCCGCTGGGAATATAGACCGTTTCCTGTCCGCCAACCCGGGATCGTCCCGTGGCGGTAACGCCGCCGGTGACGGGGTTCATGTCGACGCGGACGATGTTTGCGTTGGTCAGGACGGAATTATCGGCGACGGCGCCATTCGCGTCGGGAAGCTCGATGCGATGCTTAAGAACGAGGGGATGCTTGATGGGGTCGATCGTCGAAAATCGCACGAGGCCGTCGATCAGCTCGCCCTTGAACGCGTCTCCCGTCACCAAACCGGCGAAGGTCTTGATGCCCGGGCCCGTAACATCGACCATGATGCGGTTTGAATTCTTGGGTCCGTCCCTGAACGTCATGACGGAATTGTTGTCGTGGAACTGGATCCGGACGCCATTGAGGGTTTTCACGCCATTGCGCGTGCCTTCCATTTTTCCAGAATCAAGATTGATTTCGACTCGTTGCTGCGGCAGAACCCGCATGTGCCGCGCGGCAAGGTCGCCGGCCGCCTCCAGGTCCACCTTCGCTCCCGCGCCGGCGCCGCCGCCGTAGAGAGCCAGCGTTTTGGCAACGCCACCTTCCAGCTTCACGGCGCCGATGATCCCATCGGCGTTGGTGAAACGAATCTGATCGCCCGTGACCTTCAATTTTTTCTCGCCGGTCTTAGCGTCCAGGCGATAGGTGATCGCCCCGCCCTGGATCTTCGCGCCCTTGACGGGAAGCCCGAGCTCGGCGAGAGTCTCCACCCGGCGCTCGGCCAGCTTGTCGAACGCGGGGTTGTCGGTCAGAACTTCGGGGTGCCGAATTTCCCCGCCGGGCCCCATACCCTGGCCGATGATTCGCACGGCGCCGCCCGTCGCCGCCACGGTCAGGTCGTAGGCCGCGATTCCCTTGTCCGCCCCCACGATCGCCTTGAACCGCGCGTCCAACTGGTCCTGCGTCGTGTTGCCGTCGACCTTCACGGTGTCCATGGTTTCCAGAGTGGTTTTGGACGTCTCGAAAGTGGCGCCAGGATTGAGCGTCAAGGTCGCCTGCGCTCCCGCCCACGCCACCAACGTCACGGGCGCTCCTGATTTCGGTGCGTAATCCGACGTACGCGCGAAGAACAGGTCCTTGATCGCGGCGTCGCCTTCCGAGTTGTGCTGGAACGTCACCAGTTGATTTCCGTTTTGGCCCGCCATGACCCGGGCGGCGATTCCTCCGGTCGGCGAAACGATGACGCCCGCGTTGTTCTGGATGCCGAGATCCTTAAGAATCTCGGCATCCCGCTTTTCCGTCCCGGCGTTCGGAGTGACGGCCCAGATGAATTCCCGGAAAGGAGAGCCTTTCACGCTCTCGCCCTTGCCGACCGACGCGAGAACCGGGCCGCCCTCGCGATGCACCGTGACTTCGCTCGCGCCAGGACCTGTCGGCTGATAAATGATGTGCGCGGCGTCGATGCCGCCGGGCCCGACGGCCGCTGTGAACGCGACGCGCGCTCCCTCGCCGGTCGCCTTGAACCGCACCCGGTTGTCGGCCCCAATGGTGACGTCCAGGCGCCGGCTGCCATTAGCCGTCGTTGACGCTTTCGCTCCGCCAGCGCCTTCCGCGCCCGGCGCACCCAGCTTGCTTCCGAACAATTCTGTGCCCACCGGCAGATCAACGTCACCATTGGCCAGGAGCTGACCGTTCTTGTCGAGCTCAAAGGAATTGATGGAAAAATCGAGTGTCTTTCCGGCCGTGTCCGGGGTCTGGAGCTTAAAGACGGAGCCGGTGATCCTGTTGCCCTTGCCGTCCGTTGGGACCAACTTTCCGCTGGCCTTGTCGGTCGTCACCACGATGTCGCGCCCACCGATTTTCACGGGCAGGCTCAAACCGGTACGGGAAAAACGCTTGCGTTCGGGATACCGCTCCTAC
>JBBRXR010000419.1:0-2317 GCA_038238485.1 Elusimicrobiota bacterium
GCGATCTGCAGGACGCGCTCGTGGAGCTCGGGGAAGTGAAAGCGGGGGAAGACGGACACGCGAATGGAAGCGGTTCGAAATCTCCGGCCGGCGCTCACGTCTGATAAACTCCGCGGATCGTGAAACCGATTCGCCTCATTCAATTCACCGACACCCATCTCTTCGCTGATCCGTCTGGCCGTCTCTGCGGCCTCGACACCGCGGATTCACTCTCGAAGGTGATCGCGCTCGCGCGCGCGGATCACTGGCCGCCGGACGGTGTCCTCGCCACCGGCGATCTTTCGCAGGACGAGACGCCCGCGTCCTATCTCGCCGTTCGCAACGCGCTCGGAACGCTGGGCACGCCGGTCCATTGCCTTCCCGGCAACCATGACGTGCCGCGTCGCCTTGCCGATTCGCTGGCCGGCTCTCCCACGGTCCACCTCACGCGCTGGGTCGACCTCAACACGTGGCAGGTGGTCCTCCTCAACTCGATGGTGCCAGAGGACAACGGGGGAGAACTCGCGGAAGAAGAGCTGGATTTCCTCGATCGGACGCTCGCCGCGAACCGGAATCGCCACGCGCTCGTCGCCCTGCATCACAATCCCGTCGCCGTCGGCTCGCGGTGGCTCGACAAGATGCGCCTTCGAAACGACACCGCCTTCTTCAATATTATCGACCGTCACTCGCACGTGAAGGGAATCGTGTGGGGTCACATCCATCAGGAATTCGATTCTCTCCGGAACGGCGTGCGATTGATGGGCACGCCGTCGACCAGCCTTCAGTTTCTTCCCGGCAGTCATGACTTTGCCATCGACGCGCGGCCGCCCGGTTACCGGCGCATCGACCTTCACGACGGCGGTTTTATTGAAACGTCCGTCCAACGACTTCCTTCCTATGCGTACACGCCCGACCACTCGACGCGCGGCTACTAAGGCTTCCGCACCGCCGCTCGAGGCGAAGCGGCTTCTGATCAGCGGCCACGTGCAGGGCGTCGGCTTTCGCTATTCCCTTCTGCACACGGCGCGGCGGTTCGGCGCCACCGGTTGGGTGCGCAACGTCCGCGCGGGCGGCGTGGAGGCCGTGGTGCAAGGTACGCGCGACGTCGTGGAATCAATGATCGAGTGGTCGCGCCGCGGTCCCGACGGGGCGCGTGTCGACGACGTCGACGTGTCGGACGCCAGTGGCACCTTTTTCGGTTTCGAGATCCGGGACACGATCTGAAGCTCCGCTGCGACATCAACCTCGGCGAGCACGCCATGAAGCTCGTCCTGGTCGCGCGCCCGGAAGAAAAATTCGAGCACCTCGCGATGAAGCTCGCCGCCGTCGCGATGTTTCTACCGCAGAATCCGATCGTTGAACCTTCGGCCGATCATCCCGCGCTGTCCGACTTCGATGTCCGCCCCGACATCCTGGGTGTGAACATGGCGGGGGAAATCGCGCTGTGGGTGGAATGCGGAGAAACCTCCACGAACAAGCTCGACAAGGTGTCGCGCCGGCTCGGCCAGGCGCGCATCGTGGTGATCAAGGAAAACATGCGCCAGGCGACGCGCCAGCGCGAAGTTCTCGACGAAAGCGTCCGGCAGGGGCAGCGCATCGAGATCTGGACATGGAAGCCGGGCGATTTCGAGACGTGGACGAGGGCGCTGGGGGAGAAGATCGAGATCTTCGGCGACGCGCACGAGAAGTCCTTCAATCTCGTGGTGAACAACGTTCCGTACTCCGCCGATATGTTGTCCGCATGATTGACAGCGCCGCGAACTTCGGATACCTTGGCGGCAGATGAAGCTCTTCCGTTCCCATTTCCTTCGAGCGCTCGTCCTCACCGCCTTCGTGGCGTTCCACGCCGCGCAGACCTTTCACACGCACAAAGCCAGCACCACGAACGATGATTGCTCCGTCTGCCAGGTCGTTCATCACACGCCCGGTGTCACCGCCTCGTCCAGCTCCGCGCTTCAGAACGTTTTTACGTTCCAGTCTCTTCTCGCCGTTGGCGGCCGCATCGTCGTCGCCGACCGCGTTTCCGCCACCGCCCTTCCCCGCGCTCCGCCCGTCGCCTGACCTTTCGGCGGAGCCTTCCGCCGTTCCATCCCATCGGTTGACCTGATCATCACAACGCTATTGGCGGAGGTCTCATGAGACATCGTTTCACCCTCATTCTCGTTTCATTGCTGGTTTCACCCGGCCTGTATGCGCAGGATCCTGTGGCCGCTTCCGGCGCGGCACCGGCGGGTTACGCCCCTGAAGCGCAGACGTCTGGCGCGATGCAGGCGTCGAACGTTCTCAATCCCAATGTCAGCGCCATTGGCTGGTTTCAGGCGGAAACCGGACATCGAAA
>JBBRXR010000420.1:0-2309 GCA_038238485.1 Elusimicrobiota bacterium
CGGGCGGCGAGCGTCTGCGCGTAATCGGCAAGCGACAGGTCGCCGGCATTGTGACGGTCGACGACCGCGTTGAGGGCCTGAAGCGCGGGCGAAAATTCAGAAGCGGCGCGGGCGTTCAGGTCGCGGCGAAGCGACGCGACGGCGGCGCGGGAGCGGCTGCGGAGCTGGCTGGCGTCGCGGTAAGCGGCGACGTTCTTGCGGTAGTTGGCGGCGTCATCCGCGCCCGAGAATGAAAGGCCGCGGCGACCCGCCGCGGGACGCGTGACGAAACCGGCGTGCGACGGGCCGGCGATATCGCCGGACGCGAGGAATGAATCGGCGACGGCGGACGCAATTGCCGCGTCCGGAAAACGGTGGAAGGACGAGAAGAGGAACGCGCCGGTCGCGCCTTCGAGCGAGACAGCGACGGGCTTGCTGCCCGCCTGAGCGGCGAGGGCCTGGAGCGCGAGCGACAGGTGCTTCTGCGCCTCGACGTTGTGATGGACGTCTTCGAGAAGGACAACGGCATTGGCGGAGTCGGAACCGAGGGTGCGCTTGATGTTGACGTTGGCGAGGAAGCTGGCGGGAAGGACGCGGGACGAGGCGGCGGGCGAATCGGCTTTGGGAAGAGCGGCGGCAGGAAGCGTGGAAAGGAGACGGTTCAACTGGGTGGACGCCGGGGAGGCGGACAGGCCCATGTTGGCCGAAGCCATCTGGACGGGGCGGTGGCTTTCGCACTCTTCCCACACGTTGGCCTGGGGTTTGTAGGCGAACGCGGTTTCGCTGAGAAGAACGGCCGCCAGCGTCGCGGCAACCGCGGCGCGCAGGTTCTTGGGTCGAAAAAGGCAGAGAAAATGACGCTTAAAGGCCGATTCGGAACCTGACAGCATGAGTCCCCCGGAGTCGATTTTTGGTTGGACTACAGGATACCGGGACTCGATTAAAGGCGGGTTAAGGTCTTGTAACTTTCTTGTAACCGTTGAATGGCAAAAACGTTTGCCATTCAATCAGTTTTGATGTTTTTAGGCTGTTGCGCGAAGGACTTCGGCGAGCGACGTCTGGCCATTGATCGCCTTGTGAACGGCGATCTGCCGGAGCGTCATCATTCCGTTCGCGCGGAGGAGCGCGCGGACGTTTTCGGCGCGCGCGTCACCCTGGATGCGGGCCCGCGCTTCTTCATTGAATTCGAGGACTTCAAAGATGCTGGTTTCACGATCGAAACCGGTGCCGAGGCAGGCCTCGCAGCCGCGTCCGCGGAAGAAGGAAGCCGGCTGCATAGCCACGGGGATGCCGAGGTCTTTCACATGCTCGCGGTCCACCGTGTCCTTGTCCTGGCAGCGCTGGCAGTTGAGGCGAAGGGTTCGCTGCGCGACGACACCGAGAAGCGAGCTCCCGACGAGGTAGGGTTCGACGCCCATCGTGAACACCTGGACGATCGCATCGGCCGCGTCGGCCGCGTGAGAGCCGGCGAGCACAAGGCGGCCCTGAAGCGCTTCATTGAGGCACGTTTCAAAATGGTCGCGCCGCTCGAGCGGGTTGGCGAGGACGACGTCGGGGCCGTGACGGAAGGCGACATTGAGATGCTTGCTGAAAAGGTCGCGGTCGCCGAACGACACGAGCTGCTCGACGCCGGGAAGCCGTTCGTCGCGGCGTCCTTGCACGGCGATCACGTGGCGCTCGGGCGTGACGAGCTGGCGAAGGCACGCGTGCGTGGTGCCGGCGAGATCGTCGCCTTCAAATCCGCAGAAAAGAATGACGCCTTGCCGGCGAGACAAAAAGGACTCCAGCGTGCGCGCCTGCAGCGGACCCATGCCCCACGCGACCGGATCGAAGACGCGCTCGCGGATCGGCGTGAGACGGACAGTGAGCATCGCGAACGCCTTTGTTTCGCTGAGCGCGAAGCGGCAGCCGTGCGACTCGCCCTGCAGCGAGGCCTCGATCTGCATCTCCGCCCAGCGGACGCCACCTTCCGACTGCGCGTCGCCATTCTCGGCGACATAACGGAACACTTCCCCCGCTTCGTCGGAAGAAAGCTTCAGCTGGAGATCGGTAACGAGCACGCCGCGGATGCGCTGGCGCAGGCGAAGGCGGGAGCCATCGCGCTCGAGGAGAATTTCGCGCGCGCGGTTGGCGGCGGCTTCGGATAAAAGTTTACGCATCGGCAGCGGACAGCCGGAAATTTCGTCGACGACAATGGGCTTTTCCGGCGAGCGCGGCGCCGCCGCGGCCGGGGCCGGCAAAGAGATCACACTGCGAGGGGTTTCGGATTCCGGGTGGATCACGGTGAGCAACGGAGGCGTGTCGTCATCGGCATCCTCGGGCTCGCGCAC
>JBBRXR010000421.1:0-2302 GCA_038238485.1 Elusimicrobiota bacterium
AATGGATGATTTACTCAAGCCCAGCGACCAGATGTTGTTCACCCTGGCCACGGAACTCGGACTAATGTCCATCGTGGAATCCAGCGACAAGGGTGAAATTTCCAAAGACGCGAAGCAGGCGCAGGCCGCCCTGAAGGTCGCCACGCTGACGTGAGGGCCGCCACCGTTTCGTCGACGATTCACCATCGCTCCCAAGGTCTGGGGGCGATTTTTTTGGCCGGGCCGTTCATGGCCCGGGTGATTTTCACTGGCGTTTTCTTCTTCGCCGCCGGCGCCGCGTCGTTCGCGGCGTCTCCCGATATTCTGGCCACGGACGTGGCCGCCGTGTCGACGACCTCGGCGTCTGTCGACGCGTATGCCGTCCTCGACAAGATCGGCGACCGCGAGCACCTGCCGCGGCTTCTCACCACGGAAGACGCGAACATGTCCGCTTTCGCTCCCGACGACCTTCAGCCCGTGGTCGGAGATTTCGACCACGACGGAAAACGCGACCTCGCCCTGGCGGGCGTCTACAACCTGCCGGCCAAAGGCGGCGCGTACTTCCTGCTGGTCGCGGGCTCCATCGACGATCGTCTGCCCGTCGTGCTCTACGCGCAGGACGGGCGCACCCCGTTTTACCTGCATCCGGCCGGCGCCACCGGCGAAGGCGACCCCGGCAACCAGGCCTTCTCCGTCACGACGTGCGTGAACTGCTCGTCGGGCACGGACTTCCGCTGGAACGAGAAGGCCAACCGCTTCACGCGCGCGCCGTGGACGGCGGGGCGCATCACCCACGTGACCGTCAGGCCCGTCATGCCCGATCCGAACGCGAACGTGAGCGAGCCGGATGCGGACGCCGCGCTCCAGATCGTGGGGAAATTAAAAGACGTCCAGGCCTACGTGGCGAAGCTCAAGGCGGCGGGCGGAAAGCTCGGCACGCGCGTGGAACCGGTTCCCGGCGCGACGGGACAGGTGCGCGTGATGGTGTTCGAGAAGCGGGCGGCGGGGGAAAAAATTTACGACGCGATCGATGTGGAACTGGCGGGCGGAAGAATCCTGAAGCGGAAGCGGACTTAGCGCTTTTTCAAGGGGGCGAGATAGGTCTCGATGAGGCGGTCGGCGTCGTCGGGCGTGAGGGCGGAGATGAACTCGTTCTGGGGCAGGAGCATCGCGTTGGGGCCGATCTCGCACTTCTCCTGGCAGCCGGACTTTGCCGCGCGCGCCACGTCCTGAAGATTGTTGTCCTTGATGTAGCCTTTCAACTTCTCGAGGACCTCCATTCCACAGCGCCCTTCGCCCGCACAACTGATCCGCTCTCCGGCCTTCCGCGCGTTCGCGCAGACGAAGATGACCTGCTTATAGGGGAGAGGCGACGTCTTCATCGATCCTGATGCTGGTCTCGCCGGAGGCCACCGCGCGGTTTTTGCGCAGCGACACGCCCGGTTCGGCCTGCGCGCGGACTTCCTCGGGCGTCATCGTCTTCGGGTAGCGCTTCACGAGGCCGTAGCGCGTGGTGCGCTGGACGGCGTCAAAGCCCGCCTCGTGAATCAAAATGATCGTCTCGGGCAACGTGGTGACGTTCACGAAACCGGCTTCCGCGTGCACGTTTTCTTCGAAGAGCGTCCCGCCGAAATCGTCCGCGCCGTACAGCAGGGCCGCCTGCCCCACCTTCTTGCCTTCCGAAAACCACGACGCCTGCACGTGCTTGAAGTTGTCGAGGAACAGCCGGGACGCCGCCAGCATGCGCAGGTACGGCACCGGGCCCACGCGGCGCGGGAAGCGGCGCTGAAGCACGGTGTTGTCGGGCTTGAAGCTCCAGGGAATGAAAGCGGAGAAGCCGCCGCCGTTGTCCACGGCGAGCGACTGATCCTGAAGGGTTCGGATATGGTTCCAGTGCTCGACGACGTCCACCGGTTCTTCGACGTGGCCGTACATCATGGTGGCCGTCGAGAGGAAGCCGAGCCGGTGCGCGGCGCGGTGAACCTCGAGCCAGGCTTCGGGACCGCCCTTCTTCGGGGAAATCTTTTTGCGCACGCGCTCGCTCAGGATCTCGGCGCCGCCGCCGGGCAGCGTGTGCTGGCCCGCCGCCTTGAGTTTCTCCAGCACCTGCGTGATGGTGAGGTGGGAGACCGACGCCATCGTCTGGATCTCGGAGGCCGTGAAGAAGTGCGGCGTGATGTGCGGAAAGCGCTGGAGCGTGGTGGTGACAAGCTCTTCGTAGAAAGACATCGGCAGCTCGCGGTTGTGGCCGCCCTGGAGCAGAACGGTGGTCACGCCGAGCTTCGAGGAGCGATCGATCTTCTTCATCACGTCTTCAATGGAC
>JBBRXR010000422.1:0-2300 GCA_038238485.1 Elusimicrobiota bacterium
CAGGCATTCCGGACGCGAGCCCGGGGTGCGGCCGGCCAGCGGACGCGAATAGTTCTCGATGCCATGACAGAACCCGACCTCGCGCAGCATCTCGATGTCATAGCGGACGCGCTGCTCGAGCCGCTGGGCCTCGAGGAGTTTTCCCTTCGACTCAAAGTACGCCAACTGGGCGCGAAGCTCGACTTCGATTTCCTTGACGGCGCGGTCGATGGTGGGGCGCGTGGTCACGAAGTGGCGGGCAGGGTAAATGTAAATGCGGTTCTTCTCGCTGATCACCGCGCCGGTCAGCGGATGCACCTCGCGAATGCGCTCGATCTGATCACCGAAAAACTCGATGCGAATGGCGGTGTCGAGGTAGGCCGGAAAAATCTCCACGCTGTCGCCGCGAACGCGAAACTTGCCCGGCGCGAACTCGATCTCGTTGCGCTGGTAGTGAATGGCGATCAACTCATCAAGCAGGTCCTGACGGCGCTTGGTGGTTCCCGCCTGAATGAACACGCAGAGGGCTTTGTAAGCGGACGGAGAGCCCAAACCGTAGATGCATGACACGCTGGCCACGATCACGACGTCCTCGCGCTCCATCAGACTGGAGGTCGCCTTCAGGCGAAGCCGGTCGATGTGCGCGTTGACACTGGAATCCTTCTCGATGAAGGTATCGGATGACGGAACGTAGGCTTCGGGCTGGTAATAATCGTAATAGGAAATGAAGTACTCGACGGCGTTCTTGGGAAAAAACGATTTAAACTCGGCGTAAAGCTGAGCGGCGAGGACTTTATTCGGGGAAATGATCAGCGTCGGCTTGCCGATGTTCTGGATGACGTTGGCCATTGTGAACGTCTTTCCGGAGCCGGTGACGCCGAGAAGCGTCTGGTCATGGAGGCCGGCACGAACGCCATCGGTCAATTCCTTGATCGCGGCGATCTGGTCTCCGGCGGGTTTGAAGTCGGATACGAGTTGAAACTTACTCACGAGTAGATATTATAAGTGACCAAATGAAATCCAAGAAGAAAGATCCGTCGTCGAACAAAGGCGTTCCCGGTAAAAGCGACTCCAGTCCGATCGAAACGCGGTACCAAGCCGCCGCCGAGCCGCCCGAAAAGCTCAAAGGTCCGTGGAGCCCAGGGGTCTTGAAGCTGATTAACGAACTCATTGCCGAAATTCATCTCGGCGATAAGCCCTTCGAAAACGCCGACGTCGTGACGGAAATCATCGTCACCGCGCTCAAGGGCGTCGAGGCCCAGATCGGCCGCGGCGACCTGAAGCTCCTGAGCCGCGCGCTCCGCGAGCTCCGCTACGCGTTCAAGATTTTCAAGAACTACCGCCACAAACGGAAAGTCACCATTTTCGGATCGGCCCGCACGCCCAAAGACGACGTGTCCTACGTGATGGCCCATGACTTCGCCAAAAAGCTCGTCGAGAAAGAGTACATGATCATCACCGGCGCGGGCCCGGGCATCATGGAAGCCGGCAACGAGGGCTCGGGCCCCGGCGGCAGCTTCGGCGTCAATATCCGTTTACCTTACGAGCAGTTTCCCAACCCGTTCATCGCGGAAGAACCCACGTACATCGACTGCCGTTATTTCTTCACGCGCAAGCTCGTGTTCGTGAAGGAAGCCTCCGCCGCCGCGTTCTTTCCGGGCGGATTCGGAACGCTTGACGAAGCGTTCGAGATCCTCACGCTGGTGCAGACCGGCAAGTGCGATCCGCTTCCCATGGTGTTCGTCGACACGCCGAAGAACAGCTTCTGGCGCCCGCTCATCGACTTCGTGAACGGGACGCTCTTGCGCGAGCACAAGATATCGAAGGAGGACCTGAGCCTCTTCAAGATCACCGACTCCGTCGATGAAGCGGTCGGGGAAATCTTCAGATTCTTCAAGAACTACCACTCCATCCGGTACGTCGGCGATCAGCTGGTGATGCGACTCCAGCGTCCCGTCACCGATGCCCAGCTCGCGCATCTCAACGCCAACTTCCTGCCCATCCTCGCGAAGGGCGGGAAGTTCGACCGCAGCGAGCCGCTCAAGGAAGAACTCAACCAGCCCGAGCTCGCGAAGCTCTCGCGCGTCGTGTTTCCCTTCAACCGGATCAACAATGGCCGGCTGCGCGAAATGATCGACTTCCTCAACAAGGATTGATGACGCGCGCTGCGGCCGTCTTCCGAAGTCTTTTTCTTTCGGGAGCCGCGCTCGCGGCCCTTTCCTTCGCTTCCGCCGAACCTTCCCTCTCCGGCCGCCGGATCGTCATTGATCCGGGACACGGCACCATCGACTTCGACCGCCGCATCATCAACACGGGCAAGA
>JBBRXR010000423.1:0-2258 GCA_038238485.1 Elusimicrobiota bacterium
CCGCTGCGCAAGGCCATCGGGCACATCTGCGCCCAGCCGCTGACCCCCTATCCGCCGGGCATCCCCGTGCTGATTCCGGGAGAGCGCGTGACCGCTGAAATCGTGACGTACCTCGAAGAGCTCAACGAGCGCGCCGTCCGGGTGTCCGGCCAGGAAGCCGACGAGCTCAAAACGGTCAAGATCGTGGCCTCCCACTGACCTGACACCGTCTATTTTTGGTACTCTGCCACCCTTCGACCATACCGGAACCGGGTCCACCCCTGCTCGAATCCGTCAACCAATAGGAAACCGTAACCACCGATGAAAACGACCAAGAAAAAACCAGTCAAAGAAACCGCGCGGGTGGCCAGCTCCGAACCGGCGATCGCCAATATTGATGGCTACAAACTGAAGCTGGAAGAACTCCGTGACCAGCTCAATGTGACCATCCGAAAGAAGAAGGAAGAAGCCATTCCGGAAGCTGAAGTGGGAGACGAAGGCGACGTCGCCATGCGCTCGCTTTCCCGCGATCTCGTGTTCGAAGTGACGGACAACGAGCACCGCCTGCTCGAAGAAGTGGAGTCCGCCCTCCGCCGCATCGAGAAGAACACCTACGGCATCTGCGAAGCCAACGGCGAGAAGATTTCCATCGCCCGCCTCAAAGCCATTCCCTACGCCCGCTACTGCATCAACTGCCAGGGCCGTTTCGAACGGGTTTGACCTCCGCTCGATGATTCGACTTCGCACCGGCCCGGTCTCCTCTCTGCCGGCGGACGCCGCTGTCGTGGTGTTCTCCTTCACGAAGGAAAGACGGCCGTCCGGCGCGTTCCTCTTCGGTTCCCGCCTTGATAAGGCCTTCGAGATCGCGAAGTCCGATGGCTTCGCGTCACGG
Organism: Elusimicrobiota bacterium; assembly: GCA_038238485.1. GTDB lineage: Bacteria > Elusimicrobiota > Elusimicrobia > F11 > F11 > JBBRXR01. The sequence goes on from JBBRXR010000423.1 coordinate 872, forward strand.
CCCGCCCAGGTGGGCGTCGCGCGATCCGAGGGAAAACCGTCCCGCTTCTTCTTCGTCGGCCTCGGCTCCGAGTCCGAAGCCACCGTCGACGGCATCCGTCGCGGCGCCGCCGCGGCCGCCCGCCGCGCGCTCAGCATGGGTGTCACGTCCCTCGCGTTTCGTCCCGCGATGCTCGGCACCGCCGCTGCCGCGACCCAGGCCGTCATGGAAGGGGTCCACCTCGGCACCTACCGGTTCACGGAATTCCAGTCGGAACCCGAGCCGAAGGCCCAGCTCAAAAACGTGTACCTCATCTCCAAAGACGCGGGCGAGCAGAAACAGATTTCCGCCGGCGCCCGCAAAGGCGAACTCTTCGGCGGCGCTGTCACCTTCGCACGCGACCTCATCAACCGTCCGCCGAGCGACACCACGCCGGCCGACTTCGTCAAATTTGCCAAGGCGGCGATCCCGAAGGGCGTGACCCTCAAGGTCCTCGCGAAGAAGGACATCGAACGCCTCGGCATGGGCGCGCTCTTGGGCGTCAACCGCGGCAGCCACTTTCCGCCTTACTTTCTCCATTTCACCTACAAGCCGAAAGGCAAGTCCAGACGGCGCATCGGCATCTGCGGCAAGGGCATCACTTTTGATTCCGGCGGGTTGTCTCTCAAGCCCGCAGGCAGCATGGAAACCATGAAGTACGACATGGCGGGCGCCGCGTCGGTGCTGTCCCTGTTCACCGTTTTGCCGACCCTCAACCCCGCCGTCGAAGTGCATGGGTTCACGCCCCTCACGGAGAACATGCCCGGCGGCAACGCCGTGAAGCCCGGGGACGTCCTGCGCACGATGCGGGGGAGAACGATCGAAGTGCTGAACACCGATGCGGAAGGCCGTCTCGTGCTGGCCGACGCGCTCAGCTACGCGTCGCGCCAGAATCTGGACGAAGTGCTCGATATCGCGACACTCACGGGGGCGTGCGTGATTGCGCTCGGCACCGGCATCGCAGGCCTCCTGGGAACCAGCGCGCCGCTCAACGAGCGCATCAAGGAAGCCGCCGCCGTCGCGGGAGAGAAAGTGTGGGAACTGCCCCTGGAGAAAGATTACGAGCCGCTCCTGCGCAGCCATGTCGCCGACATCAAAAACATCGGCCCCGTCGGCCAGGCCGGCACCATCCTCGCCGCGCTCTTCATGAAAACTTTCGTCGACAGCGACCTCCCGTGGTGTCACCTCGACATCGCCTCCACGGGCTGGACGTCGTCGCAAACCGCGTTGTCGGAAGTGGGCGCCACGGGCGTCATGATCCGCACGCTGTTAACTTACCTCACGAGCTATAACTAAAATGACGACCAACACTGAAGAAGCCCTTAAGATTATCCGCTTCGGCCACACGCCCGATCCCGACGACGCCTAC
>JBBRXR010000424.1:0-2246 GCA_038238485.1 Elusimicrobiota bacterium
ACGGCCACCGCCACTTTCGCCGCGCCCACGGTGCCCTTGAGAAGTCCGGCCCCTCCCAGCGTCATGAAGTTGAATCCCTGCTCCAGCGCGATGAGTGGGATGTAATAGACCTTGTCGGCATTCATCCATCGCTCGAGGCCAAGCATGTTGCCCGCGAACTTGTCGATGGACCGCCACACCGGCGCGCCGGTGTCCTTCGATTCGATGTAAGCGCCTGAGGCGCCGTCGCCCTTCACGCCGGCGTCGAGAGGATTGGCCTGAAGTCGCCCGACGGCGGCGCGCGCCGGATTGTTCTGGGCGTCGATCTCCGCGTAGGCAGGCATGTACTTCGTGACGTCGTCGAAATTACCGGGACCACCCACGAAGTGGCTGTAATACGCCGGCGCCCCGAACTGGGCCGCGACATAGAAATCCGTTACCCCCCAGTGAACGTCATTCTTGAAGCCGTAGCTCGAAACGGTGGATTCGCGGTCGTGAATGATGGAGTCCATTTCTCGGCCGGGCCGCACGCCGGACACGCGGCCCGTGGTGATCGCCTCGAGAACGTGGGAATTCAGTGTGTCGCGGATGCCGACAGCCTCCTTCTTCCGGTCATCGGGCACTGTTCCATCCGCAGCGATCATGTCGTAGACCTGCGTCAGATTGATCGTACGGCCGTCCTTCGTGACGAACTGCGAGGTCACCACATCGGTCGGCTTGCCGTCTGCGTCGGTCGACGTCATGTGGGTCTGGACCAGTCTCCCGGACGTGGTTTCATCCACCCGGCGTCCGTTGACCATCACGTGAAAAGTAAACGAGCCCATCTCGCGCTCTGACGTGGAGCGGTCGACGGGACGAACGCCGCCGTTTCCATCATCGGTGTAGCCGAAGCTGCCGCCTTCCTTGTGAACGACCGTCGTCACCTTTCCATCCGCGCCTCGGACTTCCACCGGCTTATCGTGGGGGAGCGCCCGGGTAAATGAGGTCTCACCGCCTGAAAGGTAGACATTTCCGGTTTCGATTGGAGCCGACACGCCGCCTTCCCCCGCGGACACGTAGGTGACTTCCACGTGAGAATCCGAACGAACATCGCCCACGCGGCGGCCGCCGCGGTCGAGAACCGCGATCATCAGCGGATCGCCCCCGTTAATACCGAGGTCGCCCTTCTTTACCGTCGTTCCGTTCACCTGTTCGAAAACGTCCTTCGACATGTCCTCCGCGGTCGAGCGCATCGAAATCCGCGCGGGCATCCAGGCGCCGGTATCCGGCGTTTTGGCAGTGGGATTAATCACGCCGATCGAATGAAGATCGGCGAACGAGATGCCGTCATGAATGAGAACAGCATCCGGCGAGAGACCGACGCGATCGTTGTAGACGAGAAGGTTGCCCTTCGTGATCGTCATCTCACCGTTCGCGCCCGTCGTGAAATGGATCTTATCCGGCGACAGAGCCGGCGGTTGTTCTCCCCCCGTCCCTTTTTCGCCGGAGGCCGTCGGGCGCGCGATCGGAATGTTCGTCATCGTGCCGATGGTCCAGCCCGGCATTCCACGATCGATGCGGATCGCGGCCTCAACGAACGTAGGAGCTCCATCCTTACCGCCAAGCACGCTGCCGGCGCGGACAACGAAGCCCGCCTCGGCGGGTGTCGGAATTTCATTGCCCAGCGTGTAGGCGCCACCGCTGGAAGCGGGTTTGAGTGCGTAATGATCGGAGGTCAACATCACCATGCCGCCTCCGCGCTGCGCTCCGAGGACGACCGACGGAAGAGACAGCCGCCGAGCTTCGCTTCCAATGCCGACCCGGAGCGTAGCGACGCCGACTGGAACGTGAACGACCGTCGCCTGATAAACCTCGTGGTTGGAAAACACGATGGCCGGCTTGCCGAGATTGGCGGGATTTAAAACTGTCTGAATGTCCTGGCGCGTGCCCGTACCGGTCTTGCGAACGGCGACGCGGTTATCGAGCAGCTGGAAGTCGCCCGCGTTGTCGAATCGCACGCCGTCCTTGGCGATTCCGAAGTGGCGCCGGTCTCGACCGTCGGTGGTGGTGAAGCCCCGGCTCGGAACGAAAGCGCCGCCACGATACGCCATCTCGGTGTACGTCAGCTTCTCGTGGGCTTTAATTCCGGAATTCGGAATGAATATCCGTTCACTACCGCGCTGAACGATGTGGCCCGCCACGGGCCCGGCCTTGGTGCGTAACGTGTAGGAGCCCACCTCCGGGCCGCGCGCGTTGCGGGCCGCGACGAGCGCGCGCATGTCGACCAC
>JBBRXR010000425.1:0-2242 GCA_038238485.1 Elusimicrobiota bacterium
CATTTACTTTCACGACAGAAAGAACCGGCCCGAAAATTTCTTCGCGGAAGATCCGCATCTTGCGCGTCACGCCGGTGAAGATCGTCGGCTCGATGAAACAACCATGCGCCACCGCGCGTCCGGTGGCCTGCTCGCCGCCGCACCTCAGCACCGCGCCGTCTTGCTTCCCCGCCTGAATGTAGCCGAGCACGCGCTTCATCTGCCGCTCGTTGATCAGCGGCCCGACCTGCGTGCCCTTCTCCAGGCCGGCGCCGAGTTTGAGCCGCCCGGCGGCCGCGATCAGGCGCTCAACCATCTCATCGTGAATCGACGCGTCGAGGAGAAGGCGGCTCGTCGCGGTGCAGCGCTGACCCGCTGTGCCGAACGCGCCCCAGAGCGCGCCTTCGAGAGCGAGGTCGAGGTTCGCGTCGGCCAGGACGATCTGCGCGTTCTTGCCGCCGCATTCGAGCGACACGCGCTTGCCGCTTTCCGCGCACATCTTGGCGACCGCGATGCCGGTGTGCGTGGAACCGGTGAACGACATGAGCTGAACGTCGGGATGCGCCGACAAAGCGCGACCCGCGGTTTTGCCCTGGCCGTGCACGAGATTCACGACGCCGGCGGGAACACCGGCTTCTTCAAGGGCTTTGACGAATTCGACCGCGCACATCGGCGTGTCTTCCGCGGGCTTGAGAACCACCGTGTTGCCGCAGATGAGCGCATGGAGGGATTTCCAGGCCGGAATCGCCGTCGGAAAATTCCACGGCGTGATGAGGCCGCAGACGCCGATGGGCTCGCGGAGGGTGAAACACATTTTGCTGGGAAGTTCGCTGGGCGTGGTTTCGCCGTAGAGTCGCCGGCCTTCGCCCGCCGCCATTTCCGCCATGTCGATCGATTCCTGCACGTCTCCGAGGCCTTCGGTCAGCGGCTTGCCGCACTCGCGCGTGACGAGGCGACCGAGCTCGGCCTTCCGGCGCGCCATGATCTCGCCGGCGCGGCGGATTATTTTCGCGCGTTCCGGAGCGGGCATGCGGCGCCACGCGGGGAGAGCGGCGCGGGCCGCTTTGACGGCGCGATCGACTTCGGAATCGGGGGTATCCGGGGCTTCACAGACGACGTCACGGTGGTCGGCGGGGTTCACGGAAATCAGGGTCCGGGCGCGCTTCGGCCACGACCATTCACCGTTGATGAAATTGAGGGCTTTTTCCACCACGCGAACTCCTTTCCGCCTTGAAATCACGGGGGGATTCTTCAACCCCGGTCCATTCAAGCATACGTCCGGCGGCCGGAAAATCCAGAGGCGCTTTATGCCTGTTTGGCGATGAGCGCGGCGACGGCCGCGAGGTTGGAAAGCGTCTCGCCCGTCATCATACGCGCCGTCAGGGCGTCTTCAATGGTGGCCACCACGAGCGAGCGCAGGATGCCCGCGGGCAGGCCGGCGGTATCCACGATCAGTCCTTTCGGAACCATGACGAGGCGCCGCTCGATCGAGACGACCGCGGCGAGGCCGGAAAGCTTGAGGGTGCCGTTGGCGATCAGCCCATCCGGCTGGGCGACAACCGAGACGGCGGCGCGACCGCGAAGTCCGGCGCCGGCAAGCGAGGTCAGCCAGGCGGCGCGAAGCGCGTTAAACGTCGCCTGCTGGCCGGCGGGCGCAACGATGTCCACCTCGATCGGCGCCGATCCGGCGGTTTGACGCTTAAGCGCCTCGGCGGCCAGCGCGAGGAGCGAACGCACGCGCGCTTCATCGTTTTCATCATGCACGACGATTGTCATCTTCTTGCCGTCGCGCAAGGCGCCGGGAATCGCGTCGGCCAGGCTCTCGACCCCCAGCCCGGCGTCCGCGAGCTCAATGAGCAGCGGAAGAACGTCTTCCCGCTTCAAATCTCCCGCCTTGATCTCCGCGTTCACGGCGGATGTGAGTTCCGCCAGGAACCCGGACTGCGAAAAATTAGACTCGCGCACGAGATGGCCGAACCCGACACGACCTTCGCCGCCCAGGATCTCACTGACGCGCGTCTCTTCGTCGGGCAACGCGGCCATCAATCGTCGAAGCACACGGCCCTCGCCCGGCGTCAGGGCGCCGGAACGCGAGGCCTCGCGCGCGAAACGGGCGAGCGCGCCCGCGACGCGGCGCACCGCTTCCCCGCGATTCTCGATGCGGGGCGCGATCGCCGTCCCTGCCGCGGTCCGTCCGAGCGCCCTCGAGATCCGGTCCGCCGCGACGTTCACCGCCGCGTGCACGCCGAAGGACAGAGCGATC
>JBBRXR010000426.1:0-2240 GCA_038238485.1 Elusimicrobiota bacterium
AGCTCGACCTCGTAGATCCGGAGAAGCGCGATTTCTGGGAATCCGACACGGCCCGACAGCTTGACTCCCTGCCGACGCTCCAGCGCGAACTGGCCGTTGATCTCGCCCGTGCTTATCTCCAATTTGGTCGAAGCGAGAACGCCACGGCCGCCGAACTCCTGGCGGCGGCGGAAGCCGTCATGGCGGCCTACCAACGCGAGCTGACCCGCCTCTATCCCGCTTACATGATGTCCACGATCGAAGAAATGCCCGCCGATGACAGCGCGCGCATGGGCGTTCTCGCGCCGCAGTTTTCCGATCTCACCAGCCGGACCTTCGTCTCGGCGGAGTCCTACCCGCGCATCCGCATGATGGCGCGCCGGGCGGGTATCGCCGACGAAACGGTGGCCGAGTCGCTCGTCCTCAAGGATGAGGGCGCCGCGTTCCGTCGCGCGGCGCTCGACATGCATCCTTACGCCGTCCGCGCCCGCGCGGAGCTTGGGTCGTTCTACTCGCTTTATGACCATCACGAGGGCGCTTTCTACGCCCTGCGCGAGATGAGAAAGGGCGGTCAACTGCCGAGCGGCGCCGTCCTCGTCAACGTTGATCCCCATTCGGACATGGCGCGCGCCGCCGACGCCACCATCCCGGTCCTGGCGGGAACCTGGGCCGCTCATGCCCTCCGCGATGGGCTCGCGTCGGCGTATCTCCAGGTCCAGTTCCTTTCTGATGGGCCGCATTTCGTCCTTTGGTCGGCCGACACGGAGTCCGTTCACGGTTTCTCAAGCCGCGAGCTGACCGCCATGGAGGCGAGCACCTTCCTTGAAGGAAAGCCCGTGTTCCTGACGGTGGACGCCGACGCGTTCAGCCTGCGTTCGTACGCCGGTGAAAATTTCAATCCCTATCATCTCGACGGCGCCGCGGCGATCGACGCGCGCTTCGCGGATATCGAGTCGCTTGTCGCGGACGCGAACGTCGTGCGGGTCGTGAATGCCGTTTCGCGCGAGCGCCTCGCGCTCGTCGCGGACCGTGCGTGGGTGGACCGGTGGGACACGTCGGCCCGCGCCTCCGCCGCGCGCCTCGAGCGCACGCCGGAAGAAGCCATGTTGCCCGAGACCGCGGCGGGCTCGCCGTCACCGACGGGCATTTCAATCCTGCTCGGAGGAATTTATCAGCGCTCCGGATTAGGCGGCCGCGCCGCGATCGCCCTTGCCGGCGCGCCGACACTCGAAAGCCTTCTGATCGGCCTGTTATTCGGCGCCTGGCCGTTCCTCCTGCCTCTTTCGCCGCTTGTGTCACTCACCTTGATTCCCCTGGCGAGCGGCTTGTTCTTCATGTTGATCCATCCGCGCGTTTTCGACGGGTTGAACGGGACGTCGCGCGCGCCCACGCGATCGGAAAAAATCGGATTCATCCTCGAGGGTGCGCTTTACGGCGCTCTCTTCGCGCTGATGCCCGGCATGTCGGGCGCCGGGTTCCACGGGTGGCTGGCGGCGTTCATCACCGCCACGGTCATTCACGCGTCGATGAACGCCGTGTCGATCGCGCGCGGCGAGCCCGTGAGCGTCGGCGGCGCGCGCGCCGAGGCGGGACCGGCGGGTTACCCGATGGACGCCAATGAGTTCCGGCATCTCGCCAGCGAGGAAGTCGACGCGCTCGCGGGCTTTCTGGCCCGCACCACCGTCGTTCGCCAGGCCGTCGGAGGATCCGACCGTCGCGATGCCTACCCGATCCGCAATCTTATCCAGGGCCTGGCCGGCCTTCTCATTGCGCAGCGCGGTCCCCTGTCGCGGAGCGACCTTCGCCAGTGGCTGCGCGAAGCTGACGGCACCTACCGCAATCCGACGCTCGGTCCTCGCATGTGGAATGAATCGCCCGATGGGCCGGCGCCGGAGCGGCCGTCGCTGACGCCCGCGCAGCAGCGCCGTCTCGTCCGAGCCATCTTCTCGCCGGCGGTTCAACCGTCCGTCGACCTTCTTCGCCGCTCGGCCGACTCCCTTGCGCTCACCGACCGGATCGCGCTGGCGTTCGAGCGCCGCGACGTCCCCGCTTTTCGCTATTTCACCGCTCGGTTTGAAGAACGCTTTGGCGGCCGCGTGGTCCTCTCGTCCATGGATGAGAAGGCGGAATGGTTCGGCTTCCCCGTGCTTCGTCATCCCGAATTTGAATCCTTCATCACGGGCATCGCGTCGCGCATCCCGCCGGGTTTCCCCACGAACCGAAATGATCTCGCGGCCCTCCTGCGCGCCATCCTCTATCAC
>JBBRXR010000427.1:0-2233 GCA_038238485.1 Elusimicrobiota bacterium
CACGTCGACGCCGGCCTCTTTCAGCAAAACAGAATTTCCGAGCATGACGGACTGCGAATCGATCGATCCGCGTACACCCTTCCCCGTCATGGATTGGAAGGCGACCACATCGGAGAGCGGCAGATTTTCTTCCTTCGCTCTGGTGAGAATGGCCGAGGCCAGAGGGTGTTCGCTGTTCTGCTCGAGAGAAGCGGCGAGGCGCAGGACGTCGGGCCGGGTAAAGGCACCGACGGGAACCACAGAGACGACGCTCGGTTTCCCAACGGTCAACGTCCCGGTCTTGTCGACCACCAGCGTGTCGATCGATTCCAGCGCCTCCAGCGCCTCGGCATTTTTGATCAGCACGCCGGCGCTGGCGCCGCGACCCATCCCCACCATGATGGACATCGGTGTGGCCAGGCCCAGCGCGCAGGGGCACGCGATAATCAGCACGCCGACGGCATTGAGGAGCGCGTACACGTAACGGGGTTCGGGCCCAAACGAGGCCCAGCCGATGAACGTGAGGACGGATGTGGCGACGACGATGGGCACGAAATATCCGGACACCGCATCCGCCAGCCGCTGGATCGGTGCGCGGCTGCGCTGCGCCTGGCTGACCATCCGGACGATCTGGGAAAGGAGCGTCTCGTCTCCCACACGCTCCGCCACCATCACGAAACTTCCGGTCCCATTCACGGTGCCCCCCGTGACGCGGCCCCCCGGCCCCTTCTCTACCGGGATGGCTTCGCCCGTGACCATCGATTCGTCGATCGAACTGCGTCCGTCCATCACGGAGCCGTCGACCGGCACGTGCTCTCCGGGCCTCACTCGCAAACGGTCTCCTTTCATGACCTGGGCGAGTGGAACGTCGACCTCGCTTCCGTCCGCGGCCACGCGTCGCACCGTTTTCGGAGCCAAACCGAGCAGCGCGCGGATCGCGCCGCCGGTCTGGCTGCGCGCGCGAAGTTCCATCACCTGTCCGAGGAGAACCAGCGTGGTGATGACAGCGGCCGCTTCGAAGTAGAGAGGCGGATGAGCGCCGTGGGCATGAAACGTTTCAGGAAACATTCCGGGAAACAGCGCCGCCACGACGCTGTAGGCAAACGCGACTCCCGTGCCAAGGCCGATCAGGGTGAACATGTTGAGATGTCGGTTCACCACGGACGCCCACGCCCGCTGAAAAAACGGCAGGCCTCCCCACAGCACCACCGGGGCGGACAGTCCAAGTTGAATGAAAGGAAGACCTTGGAAATGGGCGAGTGACTTGCCCCACGTCCAGGGCAACATTTCCACCATCGCGATCAGGAAGAGCGGACTTGAAAGGGCTGCGCTGATCCTGAATCGCCGTTCCATGTCGTTAAGCTCGGGGTTGGCTTCCTCTGCGAGGGTGACGCCAGTGGGTTCGAGCGCCATTCCGCATTTGGGGCAGGGGCCGGGATGGTCCTGAACGATCTCCGGATGCATGGGGCAGGTGTAAGTGGTCGGCAAGCCTGAGGGCGGCTCCTTCGGCGATGAAGGCCCGGCCCCACCATACTTTTCCGGATTTTCGCTGAACTTCGTATAGCAGCCCTGGCTGCAGAAATAAAACGTCTTCCAGCCGTATTTCTTCACGGCCGCTGCTTCGGTCGGATCTATCTCCATCCCGCAAACGACATCCTTCACTTTCTCGATCGTTTCTTTCATGGCGTCCTCCTCCGGTATAAGAGCCGGTTCACCTTAGCTGACGGAGGAGACGCCTTTTCATTACACCCGGCCGCAATTGCAGTCGAGACAGCCATGGGAAGCGCAGCTTCCGCAGGTCTGGAGTAGACGTTTCTTCAGGCTCTGCCGGGCGCGATGGAGCCGAACCGCGGCGTTGTTCGCACTGAGCTTCCTGACTTTTGAAAACGACGTCAGGTCTTGCCCGCCGAGCTCAACGGACATGATGGCGTCGGCGTATTCCGGCTTTAGCGTCGAGACCAGGTGAACCATGCATCGGCAGATCGCTTTCTCGAGCGCCGCCACTGGTTTTTCGGGAACTGCGAGGGCATCGTCCCTATCTTGAGTGACTCTGCGTCGCTCCACGGATCGATGGCGATAGTGATCAATGATCGCGTTTCGAAGCAGGCGATAGAACCAGGCCACGAGGCGGTCGTCCTGTTTCAGCGTCTCCCGCTTACGCAGCCCTTTGGCATATACCGCTTGCAGAATATCCTCGGCCGCTTCTTCGCTTTCGACTTTAGATCGCACAAACGAAAGAAAACGGCGGTGATGC
>JBBRXR010000428.1:0-2227 GCA_038238485.1 Elusimicrobiota bacterium
GTGCTCAAGCGCATGTTCGACGAGAACGAATTTCTCTCGCCGCACGGGCTCCGATCGGTCTCGAAATACCACCACGACCATCCGTTCATTCTCCACACGGACGGACAGGAAGCGCGCGTCGATTACGTGCCCGCCGAATCGAACACGGGCCTTTTCGGCGGAAATTCCAACTGGCGCGGGCCGATCTGGTTTCCGATCAACTACCTGCTGATCGAGGCGCTCGAGCGCTACCACCACTATTACGGAGATTCGCTCATGGTGGAATTCCCGACGGGATCGGGTCACCGGGTGAACCTGTCGGAAGCGTCGAAACTGCTGGCGTCGCGCCTCAATTCTATTTTCCTGGCCGACAAGGCGGGCCGGCGGCCCGTTCACGGCGGCGATGCGCGCTACGCCAACGACCCTGCCTGGAAAGACCTCGTTCTTTTCTACGAGTATTTCGACGGCGAGAATGGTCGCGGCGTGGGCGCCAGCCATCAGACCGGGTGGACCGCGCTGGTGGCCCGCTGCCTGGAAGGTCTTGGAGCGCGAACAAAAACGGCCCCAGGTCGTAAATAAACCATCCCAACCCCATCCGAGGAGCCGAATTCATGAGCGCACCCGTTATTTCCCTGTCCCCACGCCGCAAAACCCGCGCGCTGGCCCTGAGCCTGGCGGTGGCCCTCTTTTCCGCCGGTTGCCAGAGCTGGAACCGGGCCGGCAAGGGCGGCGCGGTTGGCGCGGGCGCCGGCGGCATCCTTGGCGGCATCATCGGCAAACAGGCGGGCAACACCACCGCCGGCATCATCATCGGCGCCGTCGTGGGCGGCGCGGCGGGCGCGTCCATCGGCCATTACATGGACAAGCAGGCCGCCGAGCTCCAGCAGGACCTGAAGGACGCGAAGGTGGAGCGGGTGGGCGAGGGCATCAAGATCACTTTCGACACCGGACTTCTGTTCGACGTGAACAAAGCGGACCTGCGCACGGAAGCGCGCGCCAATCTCGGCGAGCTCGCCAAGACGCTCAACAAGTACAACGACACGGAAATCCTCGTGCAGGGCCACACCGACGCCACGGGATCGTCCGACCACAACCAGATTCTCTCTGAAGGCCGCGCCATGAGCGTTTCGCGCGAGCTGCGCGCCCACGGCATCCAGGGCCAGCGTGTCCAGGTGGAAGGCCTCGGCGAAACCCAGCCTGTCGGCGACAACGAATCGGAGGTCGGCCGCCAGGCCAACCGCCGCGTCGAAGTGGCCATCTACGCGAACGACAAGCTGAAGAAAGCCGCGAAAGACGGCAAGATCTAACCAGCGGCGGGGAATTGATACAATCCCCGGGCTCTTCCGTCGGAAGAGCGCCCCATGAACAGTCCTGATAAACAACGCCGCCCGCTGCGCGTGCTTCTTGTCGACGACGACAAGGGCGACTACGAACTTCTGGCCGAATACCTCTCCGAACCGGAAGGGGAATTCCATCTCGATTGGGCGGACCATCTCGCCTCGGGAATGAAAAAGCTCGAGGCTTCGCGCCCCGATCTGATGCTCCTCGACCTGAACCTGCCCGACAGTCGCGGCCTGGAAACCTTTTTCAAGCTGGAACGCGAAGCCGCGGAGCTGCCGATTGTCATCGTCACCGGCATGGACGACGAGTCCGCCGCGCTCGAGGCCGTGCGCCGCGGCGCCCAGGATTACCTCGTCAAGGGCCGCATCACGGGCAAAGCGTTCCCGACGGCGCTGCGTTACGCCGTCGAGCGTCACCGCGTGAGCAAGAAGGGACGCGCGACGCTCGTCGATAACCTCACCGGCCTCTACAATCGGGAAGGCTTCGAGCTTTTTGCCGACCAGCATCTCAAGGCCGCGCGACGCGACAGCCACGCTTTCTTCGTCTTTTTCGCGGTCCTGGACGGCCTCGAGGTCATCAACGAGAAGTTCGGGAAGGGAGAGGGGAACCAGGCCATCCTGACCACCGCCGGTATTCTGCGCGAGAGCTTCCGAACCTCGGACGTCATCGCGCGCATGGGCCCCGACCAGTTCGCCATCATCGCGCCCGACAACAGCGATTACAGCCCCAAGGCCGTGACCGACCGCCTTCAAAAGAGTGAGACCTACTACAACGCGCAGTACAACCGTTATCGGCTTTCGATCAGCGTGTCGGCCAAGCGCATCGACCCCAAGCAGATCAAGGACGTGGCCGATCTGGTTTCGCGCGCCGATCTGATGTTCGAGGATTACAAGAAAGCCAAGGCCCA
>JBBRXR010000429.1:0-2208 GCA_038238485.1 Elusimicrobiota bacterium
AGGTGGGAGATGGCGCCGTCGCTGGGCGTAAAACAACCATCATCGAACTGTCTCCGCGGGATGCCGGGAAGCCGAAACAGCAGTTCTGGGTGGACCCAGACAGCGGCGTGATCCTGGCCATCAAACGCTTCCGAGACGGCGGGCGACTCGCTGTCTATTCGCGATTCACAGAATTTCAGCAAGGCCCTGACATCTCCGACGAAAAGTTCATCACCGCGCAGAGCTCGGAAACGGCAACCGAACAGCATGGCTACGACCAGGAATTCAAGTCGCTGGCTGAACTCGAGAAACAGTCGGGCCAGAAGTCGCATCTTCCCGATGTCCTGCCGCTCGGCTTCGAATTCGAAAGCGCCGATTCCTTTCAGTCCGACTCTTTCACGGTGCGCCATTACCGATTCACCGACGGGATGAATGTGGTGTCGATTTTTGAGACTTCCAAACCCTCGAAATTCTCCAATCCCGCGTCAACATCGCCCCAATTGGCCAACGGCCCCCTGGGTCCGTTCCAGACGACGGACACGGGATATGTCCTGCATAAGCAGGCCGGCAACCATTATTTCACGTTGATCAGCGATGTATCGGAAGACGCGTTGAAAACCATCGCCCAATCCCTCAAATAAAGTTCGAAGAAGCGTCCCCACCCCCCCGTAAAAGAGGTACCTACCGGTGGTGTTTACCGGAGGTGAAAAAACCAAGGAGAATCAAAATGAAATACATCACCGGCCTCCTTCTGGCGGGGCTCATGATTTTGCCCGGAATCGCCAAAGCCGACGAAGCTGTCGCTCCGGCTGCCGCCGCGAAGCCCGCGGTTTCTGCCTCGAAGACCGACGCGAAGCCCGCCGTCGCCACCCACAAGAAAAAGAAAGCGATTCCCGCCGCCAAGAAGCCGGCCGCTTCCTCGTCCGCCACGACCCCGGCCGCCGTTGCCCCGGTCAAAGCCGCCAACTAAACGAATCAAGCCTTGATGTGCGAAAGGCCGGCTCCGCGAGGGGCTGGCCTTTCTTTTTGTCCGGAATGCCCGGCGCTGATTTTTTGATGTGAAACAGTCGATCGGCAGGAAACGGCCGAGAGGTTAAGACTCGGGGACTTTCTCCACAAGCTTCTTTCCACCAGCGCCGTGGTAGGTCACGGTCCGCGGTTTCATGTCCACCCGGTAGAAAGCGACGCCGGCCGCTGCGATCTCAGCGAGGAATTCTTCGTAGGTGGACTCTTTCGCCTGAGAGCGGGCGATCGCCTTCTTGAGCGCGTCTTCGTTATACGCTTCGCCCACCGTTAATGTCCGGAAGCCATCCGGTACGGGCGCCAACAATGACGCTCCCATCCCGACAAACTTTGTTTCGTGCGTGAGAACGTTGACCTCGTAACGCTCGACGCCGAGCGCCTTCAGCGAATTGAAGAGGTAATGATAGGGCCAGCTCTCGGCGACGGCGCGCTGCTGGACGGCGTTGATCTGGTCGAGTTCGAACATGCCGCTAGGATGCCTGTTTCGTTCCGGCGCCCGAAATCGCCTTGAGGTGCTTCTCGCCGCAGGGAGACAACGTGCTCCGGCCGTCTTTTTCCCGCGCGATGCACGCGGGGCAACGATAATAGGTGTTGCAGCCCAGAAGGCGTCCGCTCACGCCCCAGGTCGTCGCGTGACAAAACTCCGTTGGACCGCCGCAAACGCCGCAGGCCTTCGATTCTGATTTTTCCATCCGATCGCTCCGTTTAAAAAAGTGGTGCCGTGTCCCCGAAAGGGACACGGCACCGGGTACTACATCAAAACACTTCACAGAGCCCCTTGTTGGGGTTATTTCGTTCCAATCGCGTCGCCGCTGACCACCATTTCCACGCGCCGGTTGGTCTGGCGACCCTCCGCGGTGTCGTTGGTCGCGATGGGGCTGGACTTGCCGAAGCCCGCCGATGTGACGGACGCTGTCGGCACGCCCTGGCTAACGAGATACTCCCGCGCCGCCTGGGCCCGCTTCTCGGAAAGCGTCTGGTTCGCCGAGTCGCTGCCGACGCTGTCGGTGTGACCTTCGACGGCCAGCTTGAGACCCGGGTGAGACGACACAATGCCGGCAATTTTCGCCAGCTTCTCGCGCACCTGCGGACGAAGCTGTGAGCTTCCCGTTTGGAAGAGCACGTCGGACATATTCACGATGAGGCCCCGGGCCGAATCGCGGGTCTGAAGGACCGCGTTGAGCTGCGCGAGGAGCTGAGCGCGGA
>JBBRXR010000430.1:0-2204 GCA_038238485.1 Elusimicrobiota bacterium
GAAGTACGAAGGCACCCTGTGTCTCATCAGCCACGACGTCTATTTCCTCCGCCAGCTCGCCAACAACGTGATCCACGTGCGGGAAGGCAAGGTCACCTGGTATCCAGGCGACTACGATTATTTCCTCCACAAGAAATCCCTCGAGGACTCCGAGGAAGCGGCGCTGGTCCGCACCGAGCAGTCCATCGAGGCGGCCGTTCACCGTCCCGGCATGCCGCCCAAGGCGGTTCCGGATCGCTCGGCCGCGGCGTCCGCGCCGAAGCCGGCGTCGGCGGCCGCCGCGCCCGCCGGTGGGCACGACTGGGGAGCAGGCGGATCGGGATACAAGTCCAAGGAACAGAAGCGGAAGGAAGCCGAAGAACGGAACGCGCGCTATCGCGAGAAGAGCGACAAGAAAAAGGTCCGCAACCAGCGCGAAGAGCTCGAGCTGGAGCAGCACGAAATCCTGCGCGAGATGGGCAAGCCCGAGACGCACCGGGACCCGACAAAGGTCACGGAGTTGATGAAACGGCTGGGCGAGATCAAGAAGGAGCTGGCGGCGCCCGCCAGCTGACGGGTCAGACCAGCGGCTCGAACACCGGCACCGGTTTGACGGGCAGCTCGATCACGAAGCGCGCGCCCCGGCTCGGCTCGCCGAACGCCGTCACGGTCCCGCCGTGGTTCTGGACGATGCGCTGCACAATCGACAGGCCAATGCCCGACCCGTCGTATACATCGCGCGAATGCAGGCGCTGGAACGGCTTGAAAATCCTCTCTGCGTAGATCTGCTCGAACCCCGCCCCATTGTCCGCCACCACGATCCGCACGTGCTGCGCCGGCGCCGCTTCCGAGCGGATCGTGATTTCGGGAGGCACCGCCGGCCGGCTGAACTTCAGCGAATTGGAGATCAGGTTCTGGAACAGGTGGATCATCTGCGAGCGATTCGCCCGGATCGTCGGCAGCGGACCGCAATGGATCTTTGCCTTCAGCTCGCCGATCTTCACTTCCAGATCCGCCGTCGCTTCCCGCACCGCGGAGGTCAGGTCCACGTCTTCGTAGACATGGCGGGCGTGCGACAGGCGTGAAAAATTCAGCAAATCCTGCACGATGCCCTTCAGGCGGATCGCCGACAGCGTTAGCTTTCTCATCCACTCGCTCTCGACTCCGGACAGCGAAGACGAGGTGGCCAGCCGGTCCCCGTAAACCAGGACGCGGCGGATCGGCTCCTGAAGGTCGTGCGAGGCGATGTAGGCGAACTGCTCGAGGTCGCGGTTGGATTCCACGAGCGCCGCGGTGCGCTGGCGCACCGTCGCCGCCAGATCTTCTTTCGACAGGCGAATGGCCTCGTCCGACGCCCGTCGGGCCGTCATGTCCCGTGTCACCTTCGTGTAGCCTATGAGACTTCCATCGGGAGACCGAACGGCCGTGAGGATGACGTTCGCCCAGAAACGGCTTCCGTCCTTGCGGATGCGCCAGCCTTCCTCTTCGTAGCGGCCCACGCGGTCCGCGGTCTCGAGTTCCCACGCCGGCTTTCCGGCGGCGATGTCTTCGGGCGGGTAAAATTTGGAGAAATGGGCCCCGATGATCTCGCCGGCCCGATATCCCTTCAAACGTTCGGCGCCGCCGTTCCACGTGGCGACGTGCCCGGCAGGGTCCAGCATGAAAATGGCGTAATCCTTCACGGCGTCGATCATGTCACGAAGGCGCTGCTCGCTCGCCCGCAGGCGCTCGTCGGCCTCGCGACGCTCGCTCATATCGCGCGTCACCTTCGAAAAACCGAGCAGCTGGCCGGTCTTGTCGCGAAGCGCCGTCACGACGACGTTGGCCCAGAACCGGCGGCCATCCTTGCGCACGCGCCAGCCTTCGTCGCTCATGGACTCGAGGCGGGTCGCGGTCTCCAGCTCCCATTTCGGCCGATTGGCGGCGACGTCTTCGGGCGTGAAGAATGCGGAGAAATGCCGGCCGATGATTTCAGTCGCGGTGTATCCCTTGATGCGCTGGGCGCCCACGTTCCAGCTCACCACGGTCCCCTCGGGGTCCAGCATGTAGATCGCGTATTCCCGAACAGACTCGACGAGGATCTGAAGTTTTTCCTCGCTCCGCTTGATCTTTTCCTCGGCGGCGCGGCGCTCGGTGAGGTCGCGCGTGACCTTCGCGGACCCCACCAGTGCTCCCCGTTCGTCCACCACCCGGGTGATCACGACGTTCGCCCAGAACGGAACGCC
>JBBRXR010000431.1:0-2204 GCA_038238485.1 Elusimicrobiota bacterium
ACTTCGCGTCGGCGCGTTTGAAAGCCGGCGAGAGGCCGACATGCGCAAGCTGATCAAGAATTCCGGCGGCGCGGCCTTTGTCGCACCCTCCGTGCGGGAGGTCCCGCTCCTCAAAAACGCCGAGGCCCTCGCTTTCGGCGAAAAACTGCGCGCCGGCGAGATCGACGTTCTCGTCCTGTTCACCGGCATCGGCACGCGCACGCTTTTCAATACGCTCGCGCTCAAGTCGCCGGCCGCCGTGTGGGCGAAGGCGCTCCGGGATGTCACCATCGTCGCGCGCGGTCCCAAGCCCGTGGCGGCGCTGGCGGAATTCGGCCTCAAGGCCGACCTCGTCACCGAAGAGCCCACCACCTGGCGAGAGGTCCTCAAGGTCCTCGACAAGAAACTCGATGTGTCCGGTCTCGTCGTCGCCGTGCAGGAGTATGGCGAACCCAACCGGCTGTTCCTCAGCGAACTCGCCGCGCGCGGCGCGGAGGTCGTGACCGTTCCCCTCTATCGTCCCGCGCTGCCCGAGAACATCGGCCCGCTTTCCGATCTCATTACCCGTGTCTCCGCGGGAAAAACAGACGTTCTCCTGTTCACCAACGCCACGCAGGTGGAGCACGCGATGGCGGTCGCCCGCAGGATCGGCCTCGCGCAGGATTTTCTTCGCGCCGCCGGCCGCATGGCGGTGGCCTCGGTTGGGCCATCGTGCTCCGAGGCGCTTCGCCGCCACGGGCTGCCCGTGGACATCGAACCAGCGCGACCCGCGATGGACGCGCTCGTCGCCGCCGCGGCCGCGCGCGCCGCGGGCGTTCTCAAGCGCAAGCGCGCCCCAGGCGCCGAGATCGAGTTCCCGAGCACCGGCGTTGTCCGACCGGGGGACGCGCTTCACCAGAGTCTTTTCATGAAAGCCTGTCGCCGCGAGCCGACGGCGCGAACGCCCATCTGGCTCATGCGCCAGGCGGGACGCTACATGAAGGAATACCGCGAGCTGCGCGCGAAGGTGGGGTTTCTCGAGCTGTGTAAGAACAGCGATCTGTGCGCGGAGGTGACGGTCGACGCGGCGCACCGTCTCGGCGTCGACGCCGCCATCATTTTTTCTGACCTGCTCATGCTCGTCGAGCCGCTCGGCTTCGAGCTGTCGTATGGAACCGACCAGGGGCCGATGATCGGCAACCCATTTCGCGCCGCCGCGGACCTCAAACGCCTCAAACCCGTGGTCATCGAAGAATCCATGGGTTACGCCATCGACGCCATCCGCAAAACACGCCTGGCGCTCAAACCCGGCATCCCGCTGATCGGTTTCGCCGGCGCGCCGTTCACCATTGCGTCGTATCTCGTTGAAGGAAAGGGCTCGAAGAACTTCATCGCGACGAAGCGCCTGATGACCACCGATCCGGCCGCGTGGAACGCGCTTCTCGAAAAAATCACCACCGCCACCATCGACTACGTGAACTGGCAGGTGGCGGCCGGCGCGCAGGCCATTCAAATTTTTGACTCGTGGGTCGGCTGCCTGTCTCCCGAGGATTTCCGGGTCCACGTTCTGCCTCACACGCGGCGCCTGGTGAAGGGCGTTACCCCCGGCGTGCCGGCCATTTATTTCGGCACGCAGACCACCGCGATCCTCCCGATGCTCAAGGGCCTGGGCGCGGATGTGCTCGGCGTGGATTGGCGCGTGGAGCTCGATGAGGCGTGGGACCTGCTCGGGGACGTCGCGATCCAGGGCAACCTCGACCCGGCGCTCCTGTTCTCGACGGAGGGGGAAGTTCGCGCCCGCGCCCGGCGGATTCTGACCCAGGCGGCGGGACGGCCCGGACACATTTTCAACCTCGGCCACGGCATCCTGCCCGAGACCCCGATGGAGAACGTCCTCGCGCTGATTGATGAAGTAAAAACAGGCCGAAAATAAAAAATAACCGGTGACTTCCGCGCAACATCTTTGCCACAATCTCAACCGACAGAGATGTCAACCTAGTCTTCAAGGAGGAAGACCTATGGAAAGAATCATGCACGCTGTTCTCCTGCTCACTTCGATCTGCTGGCCCCTTAGCCTGATCGCGACATCCGTTGTGATCCCTCCTGTGGCCCTGATCGTTACCGCGATGATGCTGACGTTCACCCTCTTCTCGATGCGGTTCTTCAAGAACCTCTTTCGCCAAGCGCTGGACGCGTACTTCTCGGAAAATAACTAGACCCGACCATTGGTTTACTCAGCCCCCACG
>JBBRXR010000432.1:0-2203 GCA_038238485.1 Elusimicrobiota bacterium
CCGGCGCGCGCATGTTGATGGTGGTGACGATGAAGTTGATGGATCCGAGCAGCGACGAGGTGATGATGATCACCATCGACAGGAGCCAGATGGTCTGCCCTGAACCGGCGATGACCGACAACGGCGGATACGACGTCCAGCCGCTCTGCGCCGCGCCGCCGGGCATCAGGAAGCTCGAGAGCATGAACAGGCCGCCGGGGAGATAAAGCCAGTAGCTGGCGAGGTTGAGGCGCGGGAAGGCCATGTCGGGCGCGCCGATCTGAAGCGGAAGGAAATAGTTGCCGTAAAAGCCCACGCCGAGCGGAACGATGCCGAGGAATACCATGATGGTGCCGTGCATGGCGCCGAGCTGGTTATAAAACTCGGGAAGCATGATGCCGCCGGGCGCGAACTTGTCGCCGAGCCAGCCGCCGACGATCGGAATGGCCGTGCCGGGATACGCGAGTTGCCAGCGCATCATGATCACGAAGGCGAAGCCGATGAGCAGGAACACCATGGCCGTGAAGAGGTACTGAAGGCCGATGACCTTGTGGTCGAGCGAGAAGATGTATTTGCGCCAGAACGGAAGTTCGTGGGTGTCGTGATGTTCCATAAATTGGGTCAGCCGGGCTGCTGCTCGACCTGTTCCTTGCGGCAGGCGTCGAGCCAGGCGGTGTATTCCGCGGGTGATTCGATAATCACTTCCCCGCGCATGCGGTAGTGGCCGAGGCCGCAGAGCTGGGCGCAGCCGATTTCATAATGGCCGGCTTTCAGCGCTTCGAACCACAGCGGGATGCGCATGCCGGGCACCACGTCCTGCTTCACGCGGAATTCCGGCACGAAAAAACTGTGAATGACGTCTTTCGATGTCATGTAGATGATGACGGGTTTGCCCAGCGGCGCGTGGAGTTCGTTAATCGACATGATGTCGTCTTTCGCGTCGGCCTGGGTGCGGTCGATCCCGAGCTGGTTGGTCGAGGTCATGAGCTTCGGGTCGCGCGCGCCGAAGAGCCCGTCGGGGCCGGCGTATTGGAACGTCCAGGCGAACTGCTCCGCCACGAGGTTCACCACCGTGGCGTTCTCGGGCAGCGGGACGTTTTCCTTGATCTCAGCGTAAATGGGAAGGCCGACCACGAAGATCAGCCAGACTTCGAACAGGAGGACGGCGACGTCGGGAAGGAAAGAGGCGAGGCCGCCTTTGCTGGCCTCGTAGTTCGCCTTCGGGGCCGCGCCGCTGCGGAATTTCACCAGCGCGATGATGAAGAAGATGCCCCAGGCCACGAAGATCGCCGCCATCGCCGCATGCACGATGCCCAAGGACTTGTCGACCTTGGAGGCATACGTCGATGCGGCGATGGGGAGACCGAACGTGTAATTCGAAGGATCGATCACTGAAGGAGATTAGCCCTTGAACGTGAACTCGATCGTCTTGGATTCTTTCGCGCCGACGGTCACTTTCTGGACCGCGGTGCCGAACTTTTCATGCCAGGCTTCGATTTCGTATTCGCCGGGCGGGAGGTTCGGGAGGGTGAAGGCGCCGTCGTCGCCGGTCACGGCGAAGTACGGATTGTCCTGCACGCCGATGAAGCCGGCCATCCACGGATGGACGTCACACTTCACGGGGACCATGACTTCCGGGTTCGGGAAAGTCTTCTCGGATTCCATGCCCTTCACCGGCTGGCCGATGTTGAAGCCGGGGTTGTTGGCGGGACGGGCATTGATGTTGTGGAGAACGCCGTCGGAATTGCGGACCTTGATCTTCTGGTTCGTCATCACGCCAAGGATGTGGGGCGCGTACATGCAACCGTTCTGGTCGATGACGGCGTCCTCAGCCGGAGTGGGGAACTTGAGGGCCGGGTTGAGGCCGCTCTTGATGTGAATGAAGACCCATTTGACGGTCTTGTTCGGATTGATGACCACGTCGTTGGCGAAGACATCGGTGGTGTGCGCGGTTTTGCAATAGGCGTCGGCGCTCATCGAGATCTTGGTGGGTTTCGGCGCGGTGCCCGTGAATTTCACGGTGCCAGTGACGGAACCGGCGGTGGCCGCGTCAACGGGGTTCTGAACGACGGCCGGCGCGGCGGCGGGAGCGGCCGCTTGGGTTCCACTCTGGCCTCCCTTACAAGCGCTCAGGGCCAACACGGGAGCGAGCAAAAGATAACGGCTGCGGATCATGAATGTCCTCCTGGGAAATTGACAACGGAAGGTGAAGCGAAAGCTACAG
>JBBRXR010000433.1:0-2185 GCA_038238485.1 Elusimicrobiota bacterium
CGTGACGAGGCCCGCCGCCTCGTCCTGTCCGCCCGCGACGTTCTCTCCCGCCGCTAGCCCCGGCGGATTCCCGACGCCATTTCCTCGAGCCGGCGAACGCGTTCGGCTGTCGGCGGATGCGTGCTGAACAGCCCCGCCATTCCCCGCGCCGAGAACGGGTTGATGATGAACAGGTGCGCCGTCGCCGGGCTTCCGCCGGCCAGCGGCATTTCCTGCTTCCAGGCCTCAATCTTCTTCAGCGCGCTGGCCAGGGCCAGCGGATTCGCCTTCTGACCGCCCGATTCGTCGGCGAGGAACTCCCGGGAGCGGGAGATCGCCATCTGGATCAGCGCGGCGGCGATGGGCGCGATCACGATGCCGAGCAACGCGATGGCCGGATTGCCGCCGCGGTCACGGTCGTCGTTTCGTCCACCGCCCATCATCGCGCCCCACATCGCCATGTTGGCCAGGTGGCTCAACGCGCCGGCGATGGTCGCGGCGACGGTCGAGACGAGGGTGTCGCGGTTCATGACGTGCGCCAGTTCGTGGGCCAGGACGCCTTCCAGTTCATCGCGGTTCAGGATGCGCATGATGCCCGCGGTCACCGCCACGGCGGCGTGTTCCGGGTTGCGCCCCGTCGCGAAGGCGTTGGGCGCTTCCATCGGGACCATGTAGATTTTCGGAACGGGAATGGCGTATTTCTGCGCGAGGCTGTTGACGATGGCGTGAAGCTCCGGCGCGTCGCCGGGCTCGATCGGTTTGGCACCGTACATGCGCAGCACGATCTTGTCCGAGAACCAGTAGGACACGAAGTTCATGAGGCCGGCGAAGACGATGGCGATCATGAGACCGCCGCGTCCGCCGAGAGACTGGCCCACCCACAGGAACAACGCCGTCAGAGCCGCCAGAAGCATGGCTGTCTTGAGTCTGTTCATAATTCCTCCCGCTGTGTTCGGCGCGCCTCGCAAAAAAAAGACCTTTTGCGTGCGCGACGCAAAAGGTCTTGATCAAAGAAATTTCTTTCTTCCCGACGATCCGGCCGTTCGGACTTCGAACGACGTGTTGACGAATCGCCAGCCCCAGGGCTCCCCGGGGGTTCTACTCCCCTTTCAATGCTCTAAGTATAAATACGCCGTGAGAGTTCCGTCAATGGGCGACGTTTTCCTTCTTTTCAGGAATTATCAGCGACAGCACGATTGAACCGAGCAGGACCCCTCCGACAACGCCCAGCGATAGTCCGATCGAGACGTGATAGAAGCTGGAAACGAGCATCTTTCCACCCACGAACACAAGGATCACCGACAGGCCGTACTTCAGGAAGTGGAACGCGCTCATGGCGCCGGACAGCGCGAAATAAAGCGCCCGAAGGCCCAGAATCGCGAAAATGTTGGAGGTGTAGACGATGAACTGGTCGGTAGAGATGGCCAGCACGGCCGGGATGGAATCGAGCGCGAAGATGAGGTCGGTCGATTCCACGACGATCAGGACGAGGAAGAGGATCGTGGCCATGCGGCGGCCGTTTTTCCGGATGAACAACTTTCCATTGTGGTTCGGGTCCGAATCAATCGGGAGAATGCGGCGAACCAGCTTCACGAGCGGGTTTTTCTCGGGGTCCACCTTCGCCTCGCCCTGCGTTGCCATCTTGATGCCGGTGAACACGAGGAACGCCCCGAACACGTAGATGATCCAGTGGAAGCGCTCGATGAGCGCCACGCCGGCAAAAATGAAGATGGCGCGCATCACGATCGCGCCGAGGATGCCCCAGAACAGGATCCGGTGCTGGTACTTCGGTTCCACCCGGAAGTACGAGAAGATTAAGATGAAGACGAAGAGGTTGTCGACGCTGAGGGACTCTTCGATCAGGTAACCGGTCAGGAACTCCAGCGCCTTCTTGTGGCCCAGCCAGTGGTACACGCCCACGTTGAAGAGGAGGGCGAGACCGATCCAGAAGGCGGACATCCACAGCGCTTCCTTCAGCTTCACCTCATGGGCATTCCGGTTGAAGGCGAAAAGATCCAGAGCGAGAAGCGACGCCACGACGCCGCCGAAAATCCACCATGCCGTTGCGGTGATCATTGTTGTTGGCCGTAGGCCTCTCTATAGATACGGGCGAAGGCGAGGACCGCGGCGACAAGAATCGGGCCAAGCATCAGGCCCAGCAGTCCGTACATCTTCAACCCGCCCAGGATGCTGAAGAAAACGAGGA
>JBBRXR010000434.1:0-2178 GCA_038238485.1 Elusimicrobiota bacterium
GCATGCGCCTGCTTGGCGCCACGGTCATCCCCGTCGAGTCCGGCAGCCGAACACTCAAGGACGCCGTCAACGAAGCGTTCCGCGACTGGGTGACGAACGTTCACGACACTTTTTACTGCCTCGGTTCGGTCGTTGGCCCGCATCCGTTTCCCAAAATGGTCCGCACGTTTCAGTCGGTGATCGGGGAGGAATCGCGTCGGCAAATGAAGGCCATGCTCGGCCGGCTTCCGGGCGCCGTCGTGGCGTGCGTGGGCGGCGGATCAAACTCGATCGGGCTCTTCGCTCCGTTTTACAAGGACAAAGCCGTGCGCATGATCGGCGTGGAAGCCGGCGGCGCCGGCGTTCTCACCGGCAAACACGCGGCGACGCTCACGGGCGGCTCGGTCGGCGTTCTCCACGGCGCGCGGAGCTATGTGCTTCAGGACGCGGACGGCCAGGTGGCCGAGACGCACTCCATCTCCGCCGGCCTCGACTACCCGGGTGTCGGTCCGGAACATGCTTTTTATAAATGGAGCGGCCGCGCCGAGTACCGCGCTGCCACCGACGCCGACGCGATGCACGGCTTTAAGTTGATCTCCGAAACGGAAGGCATCATCCCCGCGCTCGAATCGTCGCATGCCATCGGCTTCGTCGCCCGCCATGCGCGGTTGTTCAAGAAGAACGAGCCGATCATCATTGCCCTCTCCGGCCGCGGCGACAAGGACGTGGCGGAAGTTCAGCGTCTTCTGGACAAGGTGAAATTCCATGGTTAGCAATCGTCTGGACGCCGCCTTTGCGCGGATTCGCGGCCGCGGACGCAAAGCGCTCATCGCTTATCTCGCCGCCGGGTATCCGAAGTTTTCCGAGCAGACCGCGCTGGTGAAAGCCATGGTGGACGCCGGCGTCGACATTCTGGAAGTCGGCATTCCCTTCTCCGACCCGGTCGCCGACGGGCCCACGATTCAGTACGCCTCGCACCAGTCGCTCGCGGGCGGAACGACCGTGAAGAAAGTGCTGGTCTGGGTGAAGACGCTTTCGAAGCAGGTCGACATTCCGATCGTGTTCATGACCTACATGAACCCGGTGATCGCCTATGGCGTGAAGAAGTTCGCCGCGGACGCCGCGGCCGCCGGCGTTACCGGCATCATCGTCCCGGACCTCATTCCCGAGGAGTCGGCCGAGTTGGCGGACGCCTTCACGTCCCACAACATGCACATCATCCATCTCGTCGCGCCGACGACGCCGCCGGCCCGCCTGCGGCTGATCGCGAAGAAAACGGGCGGCTTCCTTTACGCGGTGTCCGTCGCCGGCGTCACGGGCGCGCGCCGCCACAAGGTGTTCTCGCCCACCACGAAGGCCTGGCTTGCGTCGCTCCGGAAGTTGTCGACACACCCCGTTTGCGTCGGGTTCGGCATCTCCGGCCCCGATCAGGTGAAGGCCCTTCGGAACGCTGTCGACGGCTTCATCGTCGGCTCGGCGTTCATCGATATCATCAGGAAATTCAAGACAGGTCGACGGAAAGCGGAGCTCGCTCGCTTCGTCCGCGGCCTTGCCAAGGAGTGCGTTCATGGCCGCTGAAAAGAAGAAACCAATGCCCGAAGGCCTCTGGACCAAATGCACCAAGTGCGACCAGATCGTCTACAACAAGGAACTGATCGCGAACCTCAAGGTCTGCACGAAATGTGGAAACTGCTTCCCGCTTCGCGCCAAGGAACGCGTGGCCATGCTGCTCGATGACGGCTCCATCAACGAGCTCGACGCCTCCATCGAATCGGCCGATCCGCTCGATTTCCTCGACGGCAAGATCTACAAGGAAAAGGTGAAGGCCAGTCAGAAGAAGACGGGCGCCAAAGACGCGGTCTGGACGGGGCGCGGGACCGTTGAGGGTCTCGACATCGTCCTGGGCGTCATGGACTTTTCCTTCATGGGGGGCAGCATGGGCAGCGTGGTGGGCGAGAAGCTCGCGCGCGCGGCTGAGCACGCGCTCGCCAACAAGATTCCGCTCGTCATCGTGTCCACGTCGGGCGGCGCCCGCATGCACGAGGGCATCCTGTCGCTGATGCAGATGGCGAAGGTGAGCTCGGTGCTCGCCCGACTCCGCGAGGCCTCGGTTCCATTCGTGTCGATCCTGGCCGACCCGACCACGGGCGGCGTGACCGCCAGCTTCGCCATGCTGGGCGACCTCATTTTTGCCGAACC
>JBBRXR010000435.1:0-2175 GCA_038238485.1 Elusimicrobiota bacterium
AGATGGCCGGGATGGTGGCGCTGGCGCGCGCGGCCACGGTGACCGGCCCTTCGCGGAATACCACGCGCTCGCCGGTGCGGATGTCGGTCGCCACGCAGGAGAACGGCATGTTGAGGTCGGAAAAGTATTTGTCGCCGATGCGCTTGTTGAGATAGTCCTCCATGCCGTTCGACGACAGGAGCTCGTCGCGCAGGATGAGGCTGACCATGGCGGTCTTGGAGAAGTCGCTCAGCTTCGACCAGCCGATATCGTTCGCCATCTTCTCAATGTCGTCGACGGAGATGCCCGACGCGTAGAGCGCGCCGATGAGCGCGCCGACCGACACGCCCACGATCTCGTCGATCGGAATTCCTTCTTCCTCGAACACGCGAAGCACGCCGATGTGCGAGAGGCCGCGCGCGCCGCCGCCGCCCAGCACGAGCACGATGCGCGGCCGCTGCCCCGGCGGGAGGCGCCGGACGGCGTTCCAGACCGCGTCCGCCGCGAAGCGGTCCGCCGACACGTTCGTCGGAAGGACCGGATCCTGCGCGAGAACGGGCGTGAGCGTGAGGACCGCGGAAAGAAGCGCCGCGGTGAATTTACTGCTCATCGAGGACCGTGCGGCCGAGGGCGCGCGCGAGGCGGGCGTTGGCGAGGCAAAGCTCGAGTTTCCCATCGATCACATCAGTGGAGCGGTCGAGGCGCCAGCGCAGGTAATCGAGGCGCTCGGCGAGCGACTCGGTGGCGCGCGTGCCGACATAGGACTTTTCGGTGGCCTTCAAGTCCGTGGTCTCCTGCTCGCGCGCGGCGAGTTCGTGCGACCAATGCTCGAGGTCGGAATGCGCCGCGCGCACTTCGGCGTCCACCGCGTCTTCCAGCTGGGAGCGGCGCAGGCGGCCTTGCGCGGCGCGGTAGCGGCTTTCCTTCACGCGCGCGGGGCTCGAGAGGCCGTCGAAGATCGGGATGTTCATGTCGAGCACGGCGTTCCAGTTGGTCTGGTCGAGCGGGAACTGGCGGTTGCGCACTTCCACGCCGCCGCCCAGCCGGAAGATCGGGTACCGCTCGGACATCGACAGGTCGACGGACAGCGCGTCCACTTCTTCCTGGATGAGCGTTTCCTTCACTTCCGAGCGGTTGCTCTTGGCCCAGACGAGAAGCGTTTGAAGGTCCTGCTCGAGCAGGCGCGGCTCGAGCGTGCCGGTCACTTCCACTTCGGCGAAATACTCGAGGCCCATCGCGGATAGGTATTTAAAGCGGAGGTCTTTCTCCTCCTGCTCGATGGCGGAGAGTTTGCGGCGAAGCTCGTAACGCTCGGCGGACACCTTGAGACGCGCATGCTGGCCCGTGGCCTGGCGCATCATTTTCTCGACGTCGACCAGCGCGTTCTGCGCCAGCCGGCGTTTCTCCCGCGAGGCAATCAGGCCGTAAAAGGAACTGGCGGTCTCGAACTCCACCTCGTTCTGCTTGGTCTCGAGCGCGATCTCGGCGCGGCGCACGTTCGCCTGAGAGAGGCGGTGCGTGTAATTCACGCGGCCGCCGGCGTAGAGCGTCTGCACGAGGTTAACGCGCCCGATGTAAAGGTTGTCGGCGTCGTTCGACACGTGGCCATTGGACGACACCGGCGTTTCGAGCACGGCGTTGCCGAGCTCGGGCGGGATGAGGCCGATCGTTTCGTTGCGATAGCGGACGGCGTCGAGATTGAGGCCGATGCGCGGGTAGTAAAGCGACTTCGCCTGCCGGAGCTGGGCCGTGGCGATCTCGTAGTCCTTCTGGGCGATCTGGATCTGGGGGTTATTTTTGACCGCGCGGTCGAGGCTGGTGCGAAGCGTCAGGGTTTCCGCGCCCGGGCCCTGGGCGAACGTCGCCAGGGGTAGGAGCACAGCCGTCATTGCGAGGAGCGAACGAAGTGAGCGACGTGGCAATCTCATGAGATCGCCACGCCCAGCGCCGGGCGCTGGGCTCGCGATGACAACAGATTGCACACCGCGCGCCTCCTAGGAAATGAGTTTCTTGAGCTTGTCGATCTGACGCTGGACGCTGGCCGGAGAAGTGCCGCCGTACGACGTCTTCGCGCGGACCACTTTCTCGGGTGAAAGCAGGCCCAGCGCGGAGCTGTCGAACTTCGTATGGAATTCCCGCAGTTCGGTCAGCGAGAGGCCATCGAGCTTGATGCGCTTCACCTGGCAGTAGCGCACG
>JBBRXR010000436.1:0-2166 GCA_038238485.1 Elusimicrobiota bacterium
ATCGCGTCCATGACCTTGCGGCTGAGCGCGAGGCCGAGGCCCGCGCCCGGCACCTGGCCGGTGAAATGGTTCTCCACCTGATAGAACTTCTGAAAAACTTTTTCCCGTTCCTCGGGAGGAATGCCGACGCCGTTGTCGCGCACGCGCACGACCACCATGCCGTCTTCCACCGCGCCTTCCACCCACACTTCCTTGTCCGGCTTGTTGTTGAACTTCATGCCGTTCTCAATGACGTTCTTGAGCGCCTCGAGCGTGAGGTTCCGGTCGACGAAAATCAGCGGAAGTCCCGTTAGTGCCGGATCGACGGTGATTTTGATGTTGTTGTCGGAGCGGTAGTTGTCGAGTGACACCAGGGCGGCGCCGACCAGCGTCGAGACGGGCAGTTCCGCCGGCTCGCGTTTGATCGATTCCGCCTCCACGATCGTGAAGCGCAGGAGCTTGTCGACGAGGTCAGCCAGATGCTCGGCCTGCGTGGCGATGGTGGACGCGGCGCGCTTCTGAAACTCCGTCATGTTGTCGTTCTTCTCGATGAGCGAGGGCGCGTAGCCCACGATGGCGGTCAGCGGCGTTTTGAGCTTGTGGGAAACGACCGAGAGGAAGCTCTGCTTGAGCCTGCCCTCCAGGCGCGTATCCGTCTCGTCGCGAAGAATGACGATCCAGCCGTCGCGACCCGACGGAGCGTCGTCGCCGCCGAACTGGCGCAAAAGCGCCGTGAGGAAAAAATCCTTCCCCTCTTTTCGCTTGAGCTCGACCTTGGTGATGCGCGCGACGAACTGCAGCGGATGGCTGAGCGGCGGCTCGGCATTGAAGTCAGCGAGGAGCTCCTTGGCGAGGCTTTTGCCCACGGCCTTCTCGGCGACCGCGCCGAGCAGGCGCGTGCAGGCCGGGTTGGCGAGGAGCACACTCCCACCCTCGTCAAGAAGAAGCACGCCGTCCGACATCGCGCCGAAGACGGTCGAAAGCTTTTCCCGCTCGCGCTTGACTTCAGAGAACAGGCGCGCGTTCTGGATGGCAACGGCCGCCTGGCTCGCGAAGGCGAGGAAAACTTCCTGGTCGATCGGCGTGAATCCGCCGCCGCCCTGTTTGTTGATGGCCTCGACGACCCCAACGAGATCTCCTTTGGAAATGAGCGGCACCGCGAGGATCTCGCGGGTCTTGAAGCTGGTGGACGCGTCGACTTTCCCGGTGAAACGCGGATCACGCGCCACGTCATTGACGATCAGGGGCTCTCGGTGCTCGGCGACCCAGCCGGCGACGCCCTCGCCGACCTTCAGCCGGATCTGTTTGATCTCCTCCTTCACGCTGCCGAGCGCGACATTGAAATAAAGTTCATTGGCGGCAGCGTCGAGAAGAAGGAGAGAGGAGGCGTCGGCCCGAACGACCTTCGTCGCGAGCTCCATGACGGTCTCAATCACGTCCTGGTCATCGAGCTTCGATGACAGGATGCGGTTGGCCTGAAGAAGGGCTTCGAAATCAGCGGCGGAGAGACTCATCGGTGCGCTGATTCTCCTACTTTTGCTGACGGCGAAGTCGGTTTCGCTTATTCACCTTGTTCGTGTGTTCGCGATACGAATCGGAGAAAGAGTGGTGCTGGCCGTCTTCGGCGGCGACGAAGAAGAGGGCGCCGGACGGCGCGGGCCAGAGCGCGGCCTTGATCGAGTCGAGGCCGGGGCTGCAGATCGGGCCCGGCGGCAGGCCCTTCACGCGGTAGGTATTGTAAGGCGAATCCGTCTCTCGGTAGTCGGCATACGTGAGACGCCCCACCCATTCGCCTTTCGCGAACTGCACGGTCGGATCGGCCTCGAGCCGCATGCCCTTCTTGAGTCGGTTGTGATAAACCGCTGAGACCATCGGGCCCTCTTCGCGCGCGCGAACTTCCCGTTCGACGATGGACGCCAGCGTGACCGTTTCGTTCTTCGTGAAACCGATTTCCCTGGCGCGCGCCTCCATCTCCGGCGTCCAGATCTCGTCGAACTTCGCCTTGAATCGCGCGGCCACCGTGGCCGGAAGAAGCGCGGCTTCAAAATCGTAGGTGGCGGGGAACAGATATCCCTCGAGCTTCTTGTCCGCGACGATTTGAAGGAACGCCCTGGGATCGCACACACCGTCTGCCGCCAGGCGCTCCGCGATTTGCCAGGACGCGAAACCTTCGGGCACCACCACCCG
>JBBRXR010000437.1:0-2160 GCA_038238485.1 Elusimicrobiota bacterium
ATTTCATCCCACTTTGGAAGACGCCTTCATCGAGGTGGTCCGGGCGCTCAAGGCCGCTCCGTTTACGCCTCTGGCCGTCGTCGCGCCTTCCGCGCGCTTGCGGGATTGCGCTCAATTACTTCTCTCCGAGCGCGGAGCGCCCGCTCTCAACATCCATTTTCACACCTTCGGTTCGTTCGCGGAGGCGATCGTCGCGGCGGCGGGCGGTATCCCGAAGCCGGCCGGCAGGAAGAAGGCGCCGGACATCGTTTCTGATCCGCTGTTCTTCGACACGCTCGTTAAACAGATCATCAAGAAAGACCGGCCTTTCGAAGGGCTCGACGATCTCGCCGTTCCCGACGGATTTCCGCCAAGCGTCCGCGCGACGCTGCGAGACTTGACCGATGCGGGCGTTGACCCCGACATCCTT
This sequence comes from Elusimicrobiota bacterium, assembly GCA_038238485.1. Taxonomy (GTDB): domain Bacteria; phylum Elusimicrobiota; class Elusimicrobia; order F11; family F11; genus JBBRXR01. The sequence continues at coordinate 410 of JBBRXR010000437.1, forward strand.
CTCGAAGCGGTCAATGAGCGCGAGCAGTTCAACATTCCCGAGGTCGACGTCGGTTCGCTCAAGCAGCTCATCAACCTCTACCGGCTTTACCGCGCGCGCATGGCGGACCTTAACGTCGCTTCGCGCTCGCGCGTGCTCGAGTCCGCCGCCAAGGCCGCGGATACCTCCACGTTTCTCAAGGGATTCGCGGCGGTCCTGTTTTACGGCTTCTACGACCTGACGGGTCTCCAGGTGTCACTGCTGGAAGGCGTCGCGCGAAACCATCCAACGCATTTCTTCTTTCCCTATCTGCATCTGCATCCCGACCATGCTTTCGCCGCCCGCTTTAGAAGCGACGTGCTCGATAAGATTCCCAACGAGGAGACCATGCTTGCGCAGGCCGACGAGCCGTTCTTCACTCTGCGCTCGGAAGGGAAGGCAACGCGGACGGACGACGGCCTGTTCTCTCGATCGATTTCCTGGCCCGGCCTTGAAGCGCGGATCGTGAACGTTTCCGGCCTGCGCGACGAGGCCTGGGCGATCGCTGGAGAAATCCACCGCCTTCACGACGCGGGCGTGCCGTTCAGCGGGATCGGAATCGTTTCGAGAAGCCGCGAGCGGCTCTCGGAGTTCGCCTCCGTTCTCATCGAGCGAGACGTGCCGTTCGTGACTTCGTGGAAACGAACGATGGGCGACATGCCGCAGGTGGAGACTGGTCTTTCGATTCTCGCGCGCGCCAGCGGCGCTTCCACCGTTCCGGTGATCGCAGCTGAATTCATTTTTGATGACGCCGCGCCCTCGGAGCCCTGGCCGTCCTCTTCTTCATGGCGGGAAATGGCCGACCGCGCCGTCGCAGCGCTGGAAACTCACGTTCGCCCCTCGAACGAACGAAGTGAGGATTTGTGGTCCGAATTGCGAAAGGCCACGCTGACGCTGCGGGAATTCGACCGGCTCTCGTCCGCCGTCACGCGTGATGAGTTCTTCGATACACTTCGCGAGTGTTGGGTTCGCTGGCCGTCGCCCGTGGAGGGCGGCGGCATCGGGGTGGCCGTCCTTCACGCGGAGGCGGCGCGCGGCCTTTCCTTCGACACGTTATTTCTCGCGGGCCTCGAGGAGCGCGTCTTTCCCCGCATCATTCGCGAAGACCCATTCCTGAGGGATAAAACCCGCCACGCGATTTCGCACACGATCGGCAACAAGATCGGCGAAAAGATGCTCGCCCTCGATGAAGAACGGCTGCTGCTCCATCTCCTTCTCGCGTCGGCCCGCCAACGCGTGTACCTCACCTATCAGCGTTCCGACGAAGAGGGGAAAATCGTCGGCGCATCCAGCTTCCTGCGACGGCTTGTGGACGAATGGAAAGTGCCGTTCGACGAGGCCGTCAACGTGATTCCGCGGCGCCTGGGCGGCAAGCTGTCGGCGGCGCCGGTGGCCTCTCTCGGCGCGCGCGACATCGTGTCCAGCCTGTTGATGGAAGAGCGCGCGGCGGACGCCGCCGCCTTCGCCAGAGACGTTGAGCGCGACGGCGAAGCTCTCAAGCATTCGTTGCGGGCGCTGGACGTGCTCGAGAAGTGGGAAGGACCGGACGCGTTCGATGGCATCGTGGGGCCCGACGTGGGCGGACGCCATCTCGCCGCGGACGGGATGTCTCCCTCGGGTCTCGAAACGTTTTTCCGGTGCCCGTTCCAGTATTTCGTTCGGCGCGTGCTGCGCCTGAAACCCATTCAGGAGGTCGCCGCGCTCGACGAGATTGCGCTCGACGTTCGCGGCAC
>JBBRXR010000438.1:0-2145 GCA_038238485.1 Elusimicrobiota bacterium
AGACAAGATCGCCACGCGCGCCGCGTCGGGCAAGGTGCTCAACGCGCTGGCGCCGATCATGCCGGAGATCATCGGCGGATCGGCCGACCTCGCGTCGTCCAACAACACGATGATCAAGGGCGCCGCCGACTTCTCGAAAGCCGTGGCCGGCCGCAACCTTCATTTCGGCGTGCGCGAGCACGCGATGGCGGCGGCGATGAACGGCATGGCGCTTTCGCGCATGCTCATTCCCTACGGCGGCACGTTCTTCATCTTCACCGATTACATGAAAGGCGCCATGCGCATCGCCGCGCTCTCCGAGCTGAAGGTGGTCTACGTTCTCACGCACGATTCCATCGGCCTCGGGGAAGACGGGCCCACGCACCAGCCCAACGAGCAGCTCGCGCACTTCCGCGCGACGCCCAACACCGTCACCATTCGCCCCGGCGACGCGGTGGAAACCGCCGCCGCCTGGAAGTACGCGCTCACGCACCAGAAAGGTCCGGTGCTCCTCGTCCTCACGCGCCAGAACCTGCCGGTGCTCAAGAAATCCAAATATCCGTCGGCGGGACAGGTCGAGAAGGGCGGCTACGTCCTCTCCGACGCCAAGGGCGGAACGCCGAAAGTCATTTTGATCGGGACCGGCTCGGAACTGGCCCTCACGCTGGGCGCGCAGGAAAAGCTCGAAGCCGAGGGCATTCCGACGCGGGTTGTGTCGCTGCCGTCGTGGGAGCTGTTCTCCGCCCAAACGCCCGCTTACCGAGAGTCCGTTCTGCCCAAGGCCGTCAAGAAGCGGCTTGCCGTCGAGGCGCTGTCGACCTTCGGGTGGGAGAAATGGGTGGGAGATGAAGGCGACGTCATCGGCATGACGAGCTTCGGAACGTCGGCGCCGGCCAACATTTCTTTCGAAAAACTCGGATTCTCCGTCGCGAACGTTGTTGAGCGCGCGAAAAAACTGCTGTAATCCCTGAGTGCTTCCGATGATCCTGCGACGCCCGCTCATCACTCTCCTCACCGGCCTGCTCCTGGCGACCGCCCTGCTTCCCGTCGCGCGCGCCGCCGACAAGAAAGTGAAAACCCCGATCATGGAAGAGGTCGGCGAGGGGCAGCCCCGCCGCCTGCTCATGCCCGACGACATCACCGAAGCGCTCACGAAGGAATTCCCGGGCAGCCGCATGCCCGTGGAAACGGATTTCTCCGACGAGATGAAGGCCTATTACAACGAACGCCTGATCGGCGTGCACCCGGCCGTGGCGTTCGGCGACTTCAACGGGGACAAGAAGCGGGACTACCTGCTTCTGTTGATCACGGGCGACACGAAGTGGGGCCCGATCTGCGAGCTCGTGGTGGCGGGGGGAGAGAAGAAAGGGTTTACGATTTACCGTCTCGGCGAGGTCTATAACTTCAAGGACAACTACGCGTCCTTCCAGTACGAGAAGCTTCTGATGGGCCGCTACAAGAAGGGCGCCTGGTACATCACCTGGGACCCGAAGAAAAAGCAGTACAACCTGGCGAAGTCCTAGCTCCCCGCTTTACGGCAGCGGCGTGCCCTGCGCCGAGGCCATCTTCCACTTCCCGCCCTGCTCGACGAAAACGTGCGTGTACCGGCTCTTCGTTTCCCAGCTCTGCCCACCGAATTCCCCGCGCATGACCGTGTCGTTGCTCACGATGGCCGCGGTGCCGTAAACGCGCACGGTGGGGTCGCCCTGCGGGTCGATGCTCGAGAACTTGAGCTGCCCGCTGCCCACCGCCGCCACGAGCTGGGACTTGGGGATCTTCGCTCCGTCCATCACGCTGACGAGGATGAAATCTTCGGTCAGCAGCGAAATCAGGGAAACGGCGTCGGCGGTCACAAGCGAGGAGAAGAACTTTTCATCGGCCGCTAGGGCGGCATCGTAGGGATGGGGCGTGGTGTGGGGGGTCATGCCTGAAATCTTACCACAGCCGCTTCCGTCGAAAACCAGATAGAATCAACTCGCCTCCAATCTTCCCCGGCGCCCCCGGCAAATACCGGCCCCGCGCACCAACCATGAAGCTGTTCACCAAAACTTTTGGCTGCCAGATGAACTTCGCCGACTCCGACGAGATGGGGCGGGCGCTGCTGGCGCGTGGATTTTTCTCGACGGAAGATCAGGACGCGGCGGACGCGGTGCTGGTCAACACCTG
>JBBRXR010000439.1:0-2137 GCA_038238485.1 Elusimicrobiota bacterium
CACCATCGAGGAGCTCCGCGCGCTGGAGAAAGCGAAGAAACCGTTCTTCGCGACAGTGCTGACCGTTTCCAATCATCAACCCTACACCTATCCGGAAGGCCGCATCCCCGAGAACCCCGCGCAGCATGCGCGGCCATTCGCAGTCAAATACACGGACTTCGCCATCGGCCAGTTCTTCAAGCAGATCAAGGACGAATCGTTCATGAAAGACACGGTGTTCGCGGTCGTCGCCGACCACGGCGCGCGCGTCTACGGAAGCCAAACGATCCCGATCAAGTCGTACCAGATCCCGCTGCTCATCGTGGGCGCCGGCGTAAAACCGGGTTCTCGAAACGGAAACGACGGATCGTCGATCGACGTCGGGCCCACGCTTCTCGGTTTTCTCGGTCTGCCGTACCGGAGCAACTTCTTCGGCCGTGACCTGCAGGCCATCGACCCAAAGACGGGCTGGTCGTCGATGAACCACAACCGCGACATCAGCCTGTTCCGCGGCGGAAAAATGGTGGTCCTCGGCATCAACAAGGCGCTCGAGTATTACGAGATGAAGGACGGCGACATCGTCAAAGTGCCGGGCAGCCCTCTTTACACGGAAATCGAGAATGACGCCGCCGCGCTTTTTCAAGTCGCCAACGACCTGTATGTGAACAAGCGCTACACCACGCCCTGATAAATGCCGAAACGAAACTCAGCCATCTTCCTCGCGACCGTCGCGCTCCTTGCCGGAGCGGGGCCCTGCGCTTTCGCTGAAGAGTCGCTGACGATCGACCAGGCGGTCGCCGAAGCGCTCGCGAACAATCCCACCTTGAAGGAGGCGGAGTCCGCGCGCGACGAGGCGCATTTCGCGGCACGGGAACGATCTTCTCAGCGCCTTCCTAAAATCACCCAGGTGGATGACTATGTCACGAGCGACGACGCGACCACCCAGCTTCCCGATTCGAACCAGGCTGTCCTCCGCGCTGATGAAACGCTCTTTCAGAAGTCGCTGAACGGTGACGTGTCGCGTCTGCGACGGCTGGAAGCGGCCGCTGACGCGGAGCTCGAACAGCGCCGCCTCGAAACGGTTCTCGCGGTCCAGCAGAGTTACGGCCAGGCCGTTTCCGCGGCGGAAATCCTCGCGGTCTGGGATGACGCGCAGAAGGAATTCGCGCAGGTCCTGAAATTCCTCGCCCCGAAGTTCAACATCGGATCTGTCCCGGAATACGATTACGCCAAGATTCACCTGACGATCGCGCAGTACCGGCAGAGCCGCCTCGATACCGAGAAGGACCTCTCACACGCGCTTTATACTCTCGCCGAAGTGACCGGCGGCGAGCCGCCGACCAGCCTCGCGCCCCTGCCGGACGTCGCGCCCCCCACCGATCTCGACGGCCCCACTCTTCTCAATGCCGCGCTGCGCGACCGGCCGGACCTGCGCGCCGCGCAGTCCGCCGTCGACGCCGAACGCGCCGGCCTTCAAAGCGCGCGGGGAGAACGGTGGCCCGTCGCCCGCGTCGGCGCGGACTATGGATACAGCGGCCAGACGGCGAACGACCTGTCGCTGGGATGGGGCGTCGACGCGCACCTCGCGCTGCCGCTTTTTGATTTTGGAGAGATCAGCTCGCGCGTGCGTCAGGCGGACGCGCGCTCGCGCGCGCTGGCGTCCCGGTTCGCGGCGCTGAAGCTGAAAGCGCGCACCGACATGAACGACCGGGTTCTCGCCGTGAGGACGGCGTGGGAGAAGCTCCAGATCATCCGGGAGGGACTGCCGGAAGCGAAGAAGGCGTACGAAAGCTCCTTCCGGCGTTACCGCACCAACCTCGCGCCCGTGACCGAACTGAGCGACGCGCACGATCTCTTTGTGCAGGCGCGCATTTCTCTGTCGCAAGCGCTGCTGGAATACCGGACCTCGGCTGCCGAGCTCGCGGCGGGGAAAGGGTCCGTCTCCCGATGAAGCGCCTGATCGCTCTTCCCCTTTTGATTTCGTTGCTGGCACCGATTTTCGCTGACGAATTGGGCCCGCTTTTTGAGGTCGGCACGCCCGCGCGCCAGTCATTCTCGACGTGGGAGTACGGCTACGGGGCCCTGACGCCCGACCGTGAACACGTCGCCGCTTACGTGGCGGTGGGCGCCGAACACGCCCTGCGCCCGGGCGCGCGCG
>JBBRXR010000440.1:0-2117 GCA_038238485.1 Elusimicrobiota bacterium
ATAAGATCCGCGGGGCGATCACCACCGGCGGTTTCGAGGGCTACTCGCTCCAGACCCAGCCGGATAACAACACGATCATCGTCCGCCTGAAGAACGCGGAAGGCGGCAACTCCATCGGCGCGAAGGTCATCGAGGCCCTGAAGGCGCAGTTCAGCGGCAATGTGAATGAAATTCCCGATCGCGTGGAATTCGTCGGCCCCGTGATCGGCCGCTCGCTCATCATGAACGCCTTCGTTTCCATCTTCGGCTCTCTCAGCCTGATCGTCATTTACGTCGCCTTCCGCTTCAAGAACTGGGTGTGGGGAACCGTCGGCGTGCTCGCGCTCGCTCACGACGTGTTCATCACATTCTGTCTGCTTGTGGTGCTGAACCGCGAAGTGACGGTGGTCATCATCGCTGCGCTGCTCACGCTCGCCGGTTACTCGATCAACGACACCATCGTGATCTTCGACCGCGTGCGCGAGAACCTACGCCTTTCCCGCAAGGAAGACCGCAAGGACCTCTACAACCGGAGCGTCAATGAAACGCTGGGCCGAACCATCAACACTTCGCTGACCGCCTTCATCGCCGCCTGCAGCCTTTTCTTCGCGGGTGAAGTGATCCGCGACTTCGCGCTGTGCATGGCGTTCGGCATTTTCATCGGAACGTATTCGTCGATCTTCTGCGTGACGGTGATCGATCACTGGCAGAGCCGCAGTCGGCCGCGTTGAAGGTCAAGAAGTTCCGCATCCGGCCGCGCCTCTCCACGGTCGCCCGGATACTGAAGTCCATCATGTCGGTCAAACAGCTCCCGGCGGAGCTGGAGAGCACGCTTCCCGCCGAAATCGAAGCGTTCATGCCGAAGATGATGCCCACGGCCTTCTACCAGACGTGGTCCCGTGACGAAATCCCGTCCTCGCTGCAGGACATCCTCAAGGAAATCGGCGGCAAGAAAGTCGTCGCGGTTTCCACGCTCGTGGCCACCATCGGCGACGAACCCGAAGACGTCCTCTCCACGATGCTGATGAACGGTGAGTCTCAGCGTTCCCAGATCGCCACCGCGGTCTGCGAGGAATCCGCCGACCTTTGCCTTAATTTTCTGCTCCGACTCCTGATCGAAGAAGCGCAGGACGACGATTGCGAGGTCTCTGATCCGATCATCGTGGAGTCGGGCGCTCTCCTCGCTGAAACGCTCGCGCTCGTCGAAGCCGAGCAGGAGGGCGTCACCATCGACACGGCCTTCCACCTCTCTCCCCGATTCACCCGCGTCGCGCTGGTCGTCTGGTATCCGGCCGCTCGCAAAAAGCGCGCGCCGGCCGCCCCGAAGAAGCGCTCCGCCTAGGCCAAGCCCGCCGGAGCCTCCGGCAACCACTTCATGGGACAGACCGACTTTCGCGTCACCTTTTTACATCGACTCGCCGGCCAGGTGGGCGCTTTTTTCCTGCGCGTGGTCGGGCATACGTCCGCCGTACGGACGCTCGATCACCCCGGGTTCCTCGCCTTCCGCCGTCTCAAGACCCCCATCATCTACGCGTTCTGGCACAAGCACCAGGCGTTCCTCGCCTGGGCGCACCGCGACGAGAACTGCTACATCATGGTCAGCCAGAGCAAGGATGGGGAATACATCGCGCAGGTGATGAAGCGCCTCGGCCTGAACGCGGTGCGCGGTTCGTCGAGCCGGGGCGCCGAGGGCGCGTTCCGCCAGATGTGTGACCTCCTCGAGAAAGGCCATCAGCTCGGCTTCACGCCCGATGGCCCGCGCGGCCCCCTGCAACGCATCCACGGCGGCGTGATCGCCGCCGCCCAGTTGTCGGGCGTGCCGATCATTCCCGTCTGCGCGGCGACGCGCCGAAAAATTGTTTTCCGTTCCTGGGACCGGTTCGAACTGGCGCTGCCCTTCAGCCACGTCGTCGTCGCCCACGGAAAACCCCTGTGGGTCTCCAAGGACGAAGACCCGCTCGCCGCCGCCGAGCGCCTGCGCGTGGCGCTCAACGCGAACGTCGACGCCGCCGAGAACGAGATGCGCGCTGCGCCGCCGCTGTGGTCGTCGTTCGCCGGTTGGTTCTTCTCCTCTGTGTACAGCGGCCTGGCCGCCGTCGTCGGGCCGCTCTCGCTTCTCGTTTTTCTCTGGCGCCACG
>JBBRXR010000441.1:0-2112 GCA_038238485.1 Elusimicrobiota bacterium
AGGACGAGGGCCGCATCGTCGAGCACGGGGGGGGTGGCCATGCCGAGGACGTTGCCGCTGTTGTACGCCCACAGGTTGTGAAGCGCGTGCACGCCGCCAAGGGTTGGAAGCAGCGCGTACCAGGGAAGCGGAAGGAAATATTGCAGGGCACCGACGGCGGCCGCGAGCGCGAAGAGGCGCAGGCGCTGATTCACCGTCAGCGCGCGCGGCGTGGGGTCGTTGCCCACAAAACCGGTGCGGTGAAGAACGGTGGCGAACAGGATGGCGTAAACCAGCGACGCGATGGCGAACGCCGCCGTGCCGGAGAGGCCGAGACCCGGAATGCCGGTGACGAGAAGAACGCCGATCAGCGGCCGCGCGATGAATTCTTCCAGCGCGCCGATGCCCATGACGAAAGAGGTGAGGAGGCCGCGGCGGTAGCGCGATCCATCGGCCGCGCGATGGACGGCGGCGAACAGTCCGCGCCAGATTGACCAGACGCCGATGCCGGTGGATGCCGCGGCGTCTCCGCCGTCCGTCGCCGGCGGGCCGGTGGTCGGTGAGTTTTCCGTACCCGGGGCGGAGCTGGTCGGCGGCTGGTTGATTCCGAGCAGGGCGTTCAACTGTTCGAGCGGGATCTGTTGGTGCTCGTGGAAGTAGGTGGCGATGCCCTGAAGAACGTCGTCGTGGCGGACGCCGTCGCGCACCGTCTCGTAAACCTTGGCGCTATAGATGCCGATGGCGGTGGCCAGCGCTTTGGTCGGCATGTCATACGCGGCCTGAAGAAGGGGAATCGATTCGGTGATCGGCCGGCCGGCGGCCGCGTTCATTAACTCGGGAACGGACTGGACGTCGAGCATTTCCCGGAGAATCCCCCGCGGGAAGCGGTGGCGCATCGCATAATGGGCGACGAGTCGAATTCGGTCGACGCGGACGGGGCGGGTCGCGTTTTTGTCTTTTTCCCAATGCTTGTAGCGACCGAGCGGGATGTGCACGTCGGTGGCCACGGCGTCCTGGGTGTCGCCGGATATTTCGCGGAGATCTTTGATGATCTGCGCCAGGGGGAGTCCGCGGAGCGCGCTGACCGCGTCGGTCGCGGACGTCAGGCCGACCGCGGTCCGGAACGTCGCCTGCGACAATCCCAAGCGCGGAAGGAGCCGCTCGGCGGCGCGGAGCGTCCGGGAGGGAACCGGGTTTTCGTTCAGCCGCCACTTGCGATAGCCGGCGATCGACACGCCGAGCTCCACCACCCAGGTCTCGGCGGTGTAAGCGCCGGCGAGGCGGAGCGCTTCCAGAATTTCAAACGGGGTTTTTCCGGCGTACGCCGCCTCTGTTTCAACGATCGTGGGCACGCCGAGCAGGCTCTTCAGGTCCTCGCGCTGAAAACCCTCCCGGGCGTAATGCTCGATGATGTCCCGGATTTTGTCGCGCGGGTTCTGGCCTTCTTCCCAATCGACGATCGTCGCGGGCGTCACCCCCAGGGCGTCGGCGAGGGCGATGGCGGTGGTGTCGCGCCGAAGGCCGCGGAGCACCTCCGCGACCGGGCGGCCGCGCAGTTCGCGCACGAGGTCAGCCGGGCTGCCGATGCCGAGGACCTGTTGGACCTGGCGATACTCGTAGCCGAGTTCGGCGGCGAAATGGGCGGCAATCTGATTGCGCTGTTCGGCGGTGGGCACCGTTGGGCCGGTTTCCCACGCATGATAACCGGTTCCCGTCAGGGCCGGATGAAGGGTTGCGGCCATCTCATCGCGCGTGATCCATTCGTTCTCGCGAAGCGCGATCAGCACTTCGTTGATCGGCAGCCCGCGAAGCCGGGGAAGAAGAACCTCGCTCGGAAGTCGGCCGAGCGCGCGGCGAACACTGGCGCGGTTCATCCGCCGCGTTTCCACGTAATAACGTTCGATCGCCGCGAGAGAGGTCAGCGGGTGGTCGCGGTCGTCATTCTCGACGGCGTTGTAGCTTCGTTCGGAAATGCCGGCAGCCGTGGCGACCGCTTCCTGCGTCAAACCACCGCTGAGCTCGCGGAGAATCCGCAGTCGTTCGCCGACCGTGAGCTGATCGGCGAAGCCGAGGCCGGGCTCGTGAACCAGGTCGGAGAGAAATCGGATTTCGCGTTTGAACTCGGCCATCGTG
>JBBRXR010000442.1:0-2093 GCA_038238485.1 Elusimicrobiota bacterium
ACGGTGCGACCGTCGACGAGAACCAGCAGCTTGTTGGCCGACGCGTTGTTCAGACCGCGAGCGCTGACCGCCCAGCTGTTGCCGTTCACGCGCGCGACTTCCACGCCGGGAACGAGGCGAAGGAGATCGGGAAGCATGGTCGCGCCCGAGCGGCGGATGTCGTCGGAGGTGAGAACGAAAGTGGGAGCGGCCGTGGCGCCGAGGGAGGTCTCGCGGCGCTGGACCGAAACGACCTTGATTTTCATCAGCTCGCTGAAGCCGAGGGAGAGAAGGGGATCGGCGTTGGCCTCGACGGCGGACACAGGCGCCCAGGAAATGAACAGCACGGTCATTCCCAAAAACAGGCGCGATGGCGATGCCCATAATCTCTTCAGAGTTCCCCCTACCCCGACGGTTCAACTTCGCTCATACGGTTGAACCGGTAATTGGTTCGGCGGGCCTCTCTCCGCCGGAAAAAACGCCGCGCGCGCCTAAGCGCGAACGGCCGTCACGAATTCAATCATCAATCCGCCGGGCCCGGCGGATTTCCCCAGCCATTCCGGCGTGACGGTGAAGTCCTTCATCAGCTTCATCTCCGGGAAATAAACATCCCCGGGAATCCTGGCGTGCACGAGGGTGAGATAAATTTTGTCGACGATCGGTAGTGCCTCCGCGAACAGACGCGCCCCGCCGATGACAAAACATTCGCCTTCTTCCGGCGGGCAGAGACCCAATGCTTCGCCGAGACTTCCCGCCATCTGTAGGCCTTCCCGAGGTTCCGGCTGCGAGGTGACGACAATGTTCCGGCGTCCCGGCAACGGACGTCCGATCGATTCAAATGTTTTGCGGCCCATGATGATGGGATGACCCATCGTGATGGCCTTGAAGCGCTTCAGGTCTTCGGGAAGACGCCACGGCAGCGCGTTGTCGCGCCCGATGACGCGTTCGTCGGTCATGGCGACGATGATGGACAGCGTCATACGGCGATGGGCGCTTTGATGGCGGGATGCGGATCGTAATTCTCGAGCTTGAAATCGTCGAAGGTGAACGCGTCGATCGACGTCACCGCGGAGTTGAGGGTCATGCGCGGCAGCGGTCTCGGCTCGCGCGTGAGCTGCAGCCGAGCCTGGTCGATGTGGTTGCTGTAAAGATGCGCGTCGCCGAGCGTATGCACAAACTCGCCGGGCCTGAGACCGCAGACCTGCGCGATCATCATCGTGAAGAGCGCGTAGCTCGCGATGTTGAAAGGGACGCCGAGAAACACGTCGGCGCTGCGCTGGTAGAGCTGGCATGAGAGCCGGCCGTCCTGGTGGACGTAGAACTGAAACATCACGTGGCACGGCGGAAGGGCCATTTTTGAAATGTCGGTGACGTTCCACGCGCTGACGATGTGCCGGCGCGACGCCGGGTTCTTTTTCAGGCCGTCGATGAGCGCGGAGATCTGGTCGATCCCCTTCCCGCCCACGGGCGCGCCCCAGTGACGCCATTGATGGCCATAAACCGGGCCGAGGTTGCCGTCGGCGTCCGCCCACTCGTCCCAGATGGTGACGTTGTTGTCTTTCAGATAACGAACATTGGTCTCGCCCTTGATGAACCACAAGAGTTCATGAATGATCGAGCGCAGATGAAGTTTCTTGGTGGTCAGAAGTGGAAACCCCTGAGAGAGATCGAAGCGCATCTGGTGACCGAAAAGGCTCTTGGTGCCCGTGCCGGTCCGGTCGGGCCGGTCTTCGCCGCGGTCGAGGATGTCCTGAAGGAGGTCGAGATAGATTTTCATGGGAATGGAGGGCAATTTACCAAAATGGTCGACGGAAACGCCTCTTGAAAACGGGAAGAATCTCCGCCACAATTAGAACACTTCACTCCCTTATTTCTGATCTGGAGGCCGTCGCATGCGTCTTTCTCGCCTGATTCCCGTCTGCCTGATCTCCGTCCTGATGGGAATCCTTCTCCCGCGCCTGTTCGTCAACCCCTCGCATTTGCTGTGCGCCGCCGCCGGCTACATGGCCCTCATGTGGGGCGTCGACAAGGTCTTCGGCACCATCCAGAAAGCCGAACGCGACTGATTATCAGGGCTTCTTCTTCAACCGGAAGATAAACCGGCTTCCTTTCCC